>CAUUUT010000124.1:0-2519 GCA_963548485.1 uncultured Streptococcus sp. | reverse complement strand
AATAGGAAGGTGAGACTATGTCGAAAACTCGCGTATACGAATTAGCGAAAGAATTGAATGTGGCTAGTAAAGAAATTATTGAAAAAGCAAAAGAAGTAGGTATTTCATATAATAGCCATATGTCTACAATGGAAGAATCTGAAATCTCAAAAATTAAAGGAGCTTGGAATTCTAAGCCCGCTACTAAACCAGCAGCAAAGGCTCCAACGCAAGAAGTAAATTCTGCTCCAAAACAAGAAGTGAAAAAAGCTGAGCCTAAAAAAGAAGCTCCAAAGCAAGAATTCACGAAGAGAGAGGATCGCGCTCCAAAACAAGGACATCACAAACAAAATCAAGAACGAAACCATTCTCATAACCAAAGACGTCATGACCAAAATGATAAGAGAAATCAGGAACGTCCAAATCAAAAACAACAAAATGCGAATGGAAACCGTCCTTCATTTAAGAAAGAACCAGCACGTACTGAAGCTCGTTCAAACCAACAAGGACAAGTAGAACGTCCACGTAACAACCAAAAACAAAACAATAACAACGATCGTTTTGAATCACCAAGAAACAATCGTAATAACGATAGAAGAAACCAACAACGTTATAACGATTATAACAATGATGGTTTCAGTAAGAAAAACCGTAACCAAAAAGGTAAAAAAGGAAACCGTCGTGAAGAACAAAAAGCTAAACCAGCTGTTCCAGCACGTAAATTCCATGAATTACCAGATGTATTAGTGTATACAGATGGTATGACTGTTGCTGAATTAGCGAAGAAAATCAAACGTGAACCAGCAGAAATCATCAAAAAATTATTCCTATTAGGAGTAATGGCAACATTAAACCAAGGTCTATCTAAAGACGCTATTGAATTGTTAGCAGCAGACTACGGTATGGATGCTGAAGAAAAAATCGAAAAAGATATTTCTGATTTAGATGTGTACTTCGAAGAAGCAGCTGCTGAAAATGCAGAAAGCACAGTACGTCCTCCAGTTGTAACAATCATGGGACACGTTGACCATGGTAAAACAACATTGCTTGACCAATTACGTAATTCTTCAGTTGTAGCAGGTGAAGCGGGTGGTATCACGCAACATATCGGTGCATACCAAATTAAAATCGATGGAAAACCAATTACATTCTTAGATACACCAGGACACGCGGCCTTCACAACAATGCGTGCGCGTGGTGCAGACATCACTGATATTACTATTATTGTAGTAGCTGCCGATGATGGAGTAATGCCTCAAACTGTTGAAGCCATTAACCATGCGAAAGCTGCTGATGTACCAATCATCGTGGCTGTAAACAAAATTGATAAACCTGCTGCAAACCCAGGCCGTGTGATGCAAGAACTTTCTGATTTAGGACTTGTACCTGAAGCATGGGGTGGAGACACAATTTTCGTTGAGATTTCAGCGAAATTCAACCAAAACATTGAAGAGTTATTAGAAATGATTCTATTGGTTGCTGAAGTTCAAGAGTTGAAAGCAAACCCTAACCGTTTAGCATTAGGAACTGTTATTGAAGCACGTTTAGATAAATCTAAAGGACCTATCGCAACATTATTAGTACAAGAAGGAACACTTAAAGTGGGTGATCCAATCGTTGTAGGGAACACATTTGGGCGTGTCCGTGTAATGGTGAATGACCAAGGTCGTCGTGTGAAAACTGCTTTACCAGCGACTCCAGTTGAGATTACTGGTCTTAACGCATCACCTCAAGCTGGTGACCGCTTCGTAGTATTCGAAGACGAGAAAACTGCTCGTGCTGCTGGTGAAGAACGTGCAAAACGTGCCTTGATCGAACAACGTAACGCTTCAAGCCGTATTACATTAGATAACTTATTCTCTACATTGAAAGAAGGAGAATTAAAAGAAGTTAATGTCATTATCAAGGCTGACGTACAAGGTTCTGTTGAAGCATTAGCATCAAGCTTACAAAAGATTGAAGTTGAAGGCGTTCGTGTGAAGATTATCCATACGGCTGTAGGGGCAATTAACGAGAGCGATATTACTCTTGCAACAGCAAGTAATGCGATTATCATCGGATTTAACGTAAGACCTACGCCACAAGCGAAAATTCAAGCTGAATCTGATCAAGTAGATATTCGCTTACACCGTATCATCTATAACGTAATTGATGAAATCGAAACAGCGATGAAAGGGATGCTGGATCCAGAATTTGAAGAGAAAATTACTGGTCAAGCTATCGTTCGTGAAACATACACTGTATCTAAACTTGGAACAATTGCTGGTTCATACGTATTAGAAGGTGTTGTAAAACGCTCAAGCTCAGTTCGTTTAATCCGTGATAACATTGTTATTTACGAAGGTGAATTAGCAAGCTTGAAACGATTCAAAGATGACGCTAAAGAAGTTAAACTTGGATTCGAGTGCGGTATCATGATTGACGGCTACAACGATATTAAAGTAGACGACATCATCGAAGCTTACGAAATGGTCGAAATTAAAAGAAAATAGTGCGAGACCGACTGCTCAGCTTTGGAACACTGGAGTTAAGGAGAGGAA
>CAUUUT010000123.1:0-2522 GCA_963548485.1 uncultured Streptococcus sp. | reverse complement strand
CTTCATTTTCAGGATTTGTTAATGTTGTAAGGATTAACTCTGCTACTTTCTTCGCTGCCGCTTCGTCAAAGCCACGAGTTGTAATAGCAGCTGTCCCAATACGAATTCCACTCGTTTTAACAGGTGGTAATGTATCAAATGGAATAGCGTTTTTATTCACTGTAATACCAACAGTATCCAGTAATTCTTGCGCTTCTTTACCGTTTAATCCAGTATCTTTAATATCAAGGAGTAATAGATGGTTATCTGTACCGCCTGAAATCGCACGAATCACTGTTCCTTCAAAAACTTGCGCCATTGCTTTAGCATTTTTCACGACTTGCTCGATATACTCACCAAACGCTGGTTGAAGAGCTTCATGGAATGCAACTGCTTTACCAGCAATCACGTGTTCTAGAGGTCCACCTTGGATTCCAGGGAAGATAGCACTATTTAATTTTTTACCAAATTCTTCTTTTGCTAAAATTAAACCGCCACGTGGTCCACGTAATGTTTTATGGGTTGTTGATGTCACAACATCGGCATATGGAACTGGATTTTGATGAGCCCCTTTAGCAACTAAGCCAGCGATATGAGCCATATCCACCATAAAGTAAGCCCCCACTTCTTTCGCAATTTCACTAATGCGTTTGAAGTCAATCTCACGTGGGTACGCTGATGCTCCAGCCACGATTAATTGTGGTTTTTCTTCTTTAGCGATACGTTCTAATTCATCATAATCGATTGTTTCAGTTTCTGGATTTACTCCATAAGAAATAAAGTAATAATCTTGTCCAGAGAAGTTCACTCCCATTCCGTGAGTCAAGTGTCCACCATGGTTTAAGTCCATCCCTAAAATCTTATCGCCTTTCTTCACTAACGCACGATACGCAGCCATATTTGCTTGAGAACCTGAGTGTGGTTGAACATTAGCATATTCTGCTCCAAACAATTCTTTTACACGATCAATCGCTAATTGTTCGATGACATCCACATATTCACATCCGCCATAGTAGCGACGTCCCGGATACCCTTCTGCATATTTATTCGTTAAAATACTTCCTTGAGCACGTAAAACTCCTTCAGATACGAAGTTTTCTGATGCAATTAATTCAATCCCTTGTTGTTGACGATGTAATTCCTTTTCAATCGTCTCAAAGATGATTTTATCTTCTGTAAATTGACTCATTCAACTACCCCTTTCTTTTCTTACCTTTTCTATTTTATCACATTATCGGCTTTTGTAGAAAACCTATGAGTTCTTCTATTGAACGGTTGATGCCGCTTTTTTCAAACGATTCATATACGCGATTCCTACTCCTGTTTCCAGAGCAGCTTCGGCTAAAATAACATCTAATTTTAAGTGGTCCAATGACCGTAGAGCATCAAATAATGCACGGTTCATATCGTCCACGCTCGTCCCCATCTTGTAAGTACCTTCAACTTGATTTTCAATGGCCTTTACAATAGTGTTTTGAGACATCACACCCACTGTTTTTCCTTGTGCTTTGTATTTATGGATTGCTTCTTCAAATGCTTCAATTGTTCCGCTGACAACAAACACTGGTGTTTTTGGTGCATAATGACGATATTTCATGCCAGGAGATTTTGGTACTTCCTTTTCCCCTGTTTTTGTCGTGACAGAAGATTGAATAGGTCCAATAACCGATTCAATTTGTTCCTTTGTAATAACACCTGGTCTTAAAATTACAGGACCTTCTTCATTTGTTAAGTCAATCACCGTTGACTCAACCCCAACAGTAGATGAACCTCCATCCACAATCCCACGAATACGGCCATTCATATCTTCGAATACATGCTCTACTTTCGTCGGACTTGGCTTCGTTGAAAGGTTCGCACTCGGCCCTACAAGAGGAATTCCTACCTTGGTAATTAACTCTAGTGTAATTGGATGATTCGGCATACGGAATGACACCGTTGGAAGTCCGGCAGATAAGGCTGGAGCGTAAATTCCTGGCTTTGCCTTCAGAATCATTGTAAGTGGTCCTGGCCAGAAAGCTTTTGCTAAGGTCAGCGCAATTTCAGGAACCTCTTCTACAGTAGAAGTCATTTGATGAATATCACTAATATGAATAATGAGTGGATTATCACTTGGACGCCCTTTTGCTTCAAAGACTTTTAGAACGGCTTCTTGACTCGTTGCGATAGCTCCTAATCCATATACCGTCTCCGTAGGAAAAGAAACAATTTCACCTTGTTGTAAAGCCTGTGCTGCAACATCTAAGTTTTCTTTTGAAAAAATTTGTGTTTCCATTACTGCGCCTCCTTTCCACTAACAATAATCATTCGGTCCATTCCTGCAACATCTTTATGGATTGTTACTTTTCGATTCGGACAAGCTTCACTAAAAATTCGTTGTACGCTTATTCCTTGGTTAAATCCAATTTCAAAAAAGGCTTGGCCACTATCTGTTAAAAACTCTTCTATGCGGTGGGCGATTTTTTCGTAAATCGCAAGCCCTTCGTTTTCTGCAAATAACGCTTGTTTTGGTTCATAGCGTCGAACAGATTCATCCATTAACT
>CAUUUT010000122.1:0-2587 GCA_963548485.1 uncultured Streptococcus sp. | reverse complement strand
AGAACTTAAAACTGATACTACTTTTATAGGGGGAGGAATAGATGTGGTTTTCTCCCTCCATACGACACGTAAGTCGGTCAAAAATCCACATCTATTCCTGCTCCCAACATATTCTAATGACTACTATAACACCTACCACCAGTATAAAAAGTAGTATCAGTTTTTATAACAAATCTAAAAGTCTTTCAGAATACGGATCTAAGGATATATTCAAATTTTACCTTTTATCCTCTGGGGAAGTAGATAGGGAATGATGTAAACGTAACATCAATTTATAGCAACACAAGAACTCACATTCTAATCTTTTTATATAAGACGAATTTACCTTTTGATCTCTAGTTAGAGAAAGGGGAGGAATAGATGTGGTTTTCTCCCTCCATACGACACGTTTCGATCAAAAATCCACATCTACTCCTAACACTTCCTCTAAAAAAATCACTAGTTTGTCATTTTTATTGATCATTTAGTTTTGATTATCTGAAGGTTGATGCTGTTATGTTCATCAATTACTTTTTCGTCTATGTGTATTGTAATCATAAAAATTATCTTATAGGAGGAGGGGACTGAAAACTACTTTTTGAGTGACTTACGCGTCGTATGGAGCGATAAAAGTAGTTTTCAGTCCTCCCCCAAAAGTAATTGATGAACAAAAGATGAGATAATTACTGAGTTATTAACATTTCTCCTTCAGATAATCAAAAGTTATCCACAGAATAAATGACAAACTAGTGATTTTTTGGTACAATCATAACTGAAATTAGGAAAAAGTATATATTTTTATAAGTTTTTGTTGGATAACTTTTAAGGTTATCCACATTTTTTCTCTTTTAACCTGTGTAATCTATAAAGTCAGTTATTATCTGGTTGGAAGAGAATTTTATTTTCACTTATTCACAGGTTGTGCACAGGTTATTCACAGGAATAACAGGTTTTTCCACAGCTTTCACAAGAGTTATACACATTATTCCTAAAGTTATACACATTTATCGCAATAGTTATACACAAGAGGCACGTCATGCAATCATTTGATTTGAATAATATATGGGAACATATATTGCAAGAGGCGAAAAAGAACATGCAACATTTGCCTGACGCATTGTACTTGCGCGTCACGTCATCGTTGATTCCCATGTCTCTCGAAAGTCATTCGATCCATATTGGGGTCATGCAAACATTTGTTAAAAACTTAATCGATCAGCAGCCGCAGATTAGCAAGGCTTTGCAGGATGCTATTACTACGGTTATCGGTTCCCATCGGGATATGGTGTTATTCGATTTCAATCAAGAGAGTGTAGATACTACCTTTGTTGATGAAAGTCTCATCGATGATGCACCTGTAGTGGCTCCGCCGATGCCATTACCTCCTGTAGTAGAGGAGAAAACGCATCAAGAAGAGTTCTATAAACCAATCTATCAAGAGCCGGTTTACATCGATCGCGCACCAGCGCCTGTGGAAATTCCAGATGAGCCAATGGTAGCGCCTAGTAAAACAGTTGAAACTACAACACCTACATTACAATCTGATAATGTACCTGTGGATTTATCCTTATCTAACCTAAATCCAGCGTATCGCTTTGACAATTACGTAACAGGCAACGCGAACCGTATTCCATTTGGAGCGGCTCAAAATGTAGCCGAATATCCTGGCGGCGACTATAATCCGCTCTTTATTTATGGTCCTTCAGGCCTCGGTAAAACGCATTTGATGCACGCCATTGGCAATGCCATCAAGGAAAATCATCCACACATGAAGGTTATGTCCATTACGAGCGAAAACTTTATGAACATTTTCGTCGAAACATTGCAGCGTAACCAAGGTAAATTATTCCGCAACACATTCCGCAACATCGACGTGCTCATGATTGACGATATTCAGTTCCTTGAAAGTCGTGAAAGTACGAAAACTGAGCTATTTAATACGTTCAATGAGTTATTAAATAACAACAAGCAAATCGTCCTCACCTCTGATACGATGCCAAACGATATGGAGCAATTCGAAGACCGTCTCCGTTCTCGTTTCCAAGCTGGCTACATTGCAACAATGGAAAATCCAGATTTAGAAACGCGCATTGCTATCTTTAGATCCTTACTCGAAAGAGAATATAAGAAAAACCGTATTATCCGTATCGATAACGACTCCATCAACTACGTGGCGCTTCAATTCAGCGAAAACGTCCGAGTATTGCAAGGTGCTTTCACAAAACTCATCGGTACTGCGTCTATCGATCAACGTCTAGAATCTATCGACCTAGAATACACTAAACAAGCCTTGGCTGGCCTCGTTCACACAGAAGAGGTTAACATGGTGACTATTGAAAGTATTCAGAATTTTGTAAGTTCTTATTTCAATATTAAAAAGCAAGACTTGCTCGGTAAGAAGCGTAAAGCACAGTTCGCATTCCCACGCCAAGTGGCCATGTATCTTTGCCGCGATATGATCAATGAAAGTTATCCGCAAATCGCAGCTGCGTTCTCTCGTGACCATACAACAATTCTCCATGCGTACGATAAAATAACGAAGGAAATTGAACGAAACGAAGAAACTAAGAACATGATTTCTGAAATTAAACAGAAATTAACAACCTGT
>CAUUUT010000121.1:0-2599 GCA_963548485.1 uncultured Streptococcus sp. | reverse complement strand
TTCCCATGAACATGCTCTCCCGCGCCCACCGAAGGGTGGGCCCGTTGATCGGGACGCGGATCATGATCGTCCTCCTTGCAACCGTACAAAGGCATTGCTACGGCTCGTCACTCAGACCCGGACCGGCTCACCGAACTAATTTTAGTCTAGTCACTGCCGCCACCGCATTTAAATGATGGCCCAGGATACAGCTAAAACGTATATAGCGCTGTCGTCAAAAGTTAAGCTAAAAAACGACATTCCTGTAAGATTTAAGATTTTCAAAAATAAAATTATCTTAAATTTGTCAAGATCAACATTTAGTTTCGTAATTATAGTAAAATCGTTGAATATGTTAAAAATTTAATCTTCCGTATCCAAATCATCTTCATAGTTTGGAATAAATGCTTCAGTTTCCTCAGGCGTTATAACAGGGGGATTTTTTTCAAGTTCTTCTTGATTTATGATTGAAGCATTTTTTATAGATTCTTTTGCTTCTTTTTTAAGCCATTCACAATTCCATAGAATAATTGACTGATCAGTCACTGCTTTACACATTGACTCTTGATATTTGAATTTAGACGTATAATTCAGGCTGATTCTCTGCATCCATATCTCAAGAATTCCTCTATTTGGAATATCCTCGAACTTATCATGAATTAATTTCAAATAATTAATTTTATCAGAATAATTTTCAAATGAAAGCAATTTACTTAAAATTGAAGCAGCGTGTGGATATATTCGAGGATTGTGATACATGATATCGACAATTAACGATATTAATATTGCGTTATCATTAGGCCGTTTAGACAATTTTTCAATCCTTCGACGGAAATGGGTCAATGCTTTCACCAAGGAACCAGAGTTAGGGAACCGTCTACCAAGATCGTGGACAAGTAAAAGAGTTTTGAAAAAACTTCTACGTGAATTGATGCTTTGGTTCCAAAATTGTTTATCCGCCTTTATTGATGCTCCTATGATGTCTTCCGAAAGAAAAGTTTTTGCAGCGTTGAGTTTGAAATTTAGGTCGCTCAAAACATTCGTCAATTCGAGAAGAATTATTTGTGCGTCTTCTTTCGAGTTCGTAAATATTCGGTAGTCATCGCGATACCTAAGAATTCTATAATCATTTATTTTTCGCTCATTGAGTTGTCCGCTTAAATTTAGATCAGCATAGCCGAGCACCATTTCAGCTATCAAGTCTGATGCGACATTTCCTTGAGGAATGCCGTTCGTCTGGCCATTATGCATGTCCATCAACAGACGATCAATTTTATTGCCAAATTGCTCTTTATCGTTCTGTTTTTTCTTAGCCTCTTCCTTCCCATAAATCGACCATGCAACAGTATGCGTGTAGAGAGCTCCATAGCAATCGGTAATATCAGTAGAGGCAATATACTTATAATATAATGCCAAACGCACAGATTCTTGTTCAAAATTTATCCACCAGTTGTGAATATTTGTTTCTTTGGATGAGGCATTTTTTCAATGAAAGGAATGCTCTCACATTTGATTTTACATTCTTCGTTTTGAAATTCTTCAAATCTCTTCTGCAATTCCTGCCAATTCTTAGGCTCGGTGATAAGTGAAACGAGCTCTACATACAGAATAGGATGTACTAGTTGCATCAGCCGCCATCCATAGGCCGCATTTTTATTGCTAAGTATAAGATGATTGACATTATCTAGAGTACGCACTTTATTCTTTCCTAATCTATATCTAAACTTATTTTCAGATCCTACTATTTTTCTAGCACACTGTAAAACTACATTAAAGTCAAAATACTTAGGGAGATCAATTGAACAATAACTTCGTGTATTGAATAGAAACTCCCGTGCTTCTTCTGGTTTGAGTTCAAGAAATGAACAGGATTCAGAAATTATCTCGGTCATCTCATTGTTATCGTACTCTTCAGAATCTGAATAAACCATTCTATCTCCAAAATAGATCAATTACGTCATTAATGTAATATTGTAGCTCGTTTATATTTCATGAGGTTAAAATCTCACATACAGGTTTGAATCCTACATATTTATATTAGCTTGAATCCTAATTTCGTGCAATTTGTCAGCGACCCCAGAGAGATTACTCAAATGGCTTCTTAGGTTTCGGATTCGTGGCGTGCCTTGCCATGTACTGCAATCTCCCTTCCGCGCCAGGGCGCGATTAAGTTATGCTCGTGAGTCGTATTCCATTTTACCACCAATCACTGATGTGGGTACCCACCCTACGGCGGACGATAACAAGACAATTGCATCGCAAAAAGTTGAAATACACATTCTATACTTCATAAACTAGTCATGAACTGATTCTTGACCGCCAGTACGAATAGAACATCGACAACTTACAATAAAACTCGAGAACACTTAATAATACAGCATTGACCGTCAAGAAAAATGATACTTGTAATATAAACAAACGCAACAAATTACCTCACTGTTAATACAAACAATCAACTGGGCAATAAAGCAACTGTATTATAATCACTAATTATAAAACATTTAGGCGAGAATACTACAGAACCTATGGTTATTAACCTTCGATTGCCGTTTGTGCAAAAGAACCGTGGAGCTAAGGGGATTCGAACCCCTGACCTTCTCATTGCGAACGAGACGCGCTA
>CAUUUT010000120.1:0-2599 GCA_963548485.1 uncultured Streptococcus sp. | reverse complement strand
AAAAAATAGAACATTACCAAATATGGTAATGAATGATTTCAAAAAAAGAATTTCGTTTCATATTCGTTTCATATTGGAAGTGCAAACTAATAGTACAGAATAGGAAAGGAAGTGGGAGAGCACATGGATTGGAAGAGGAGAGCTGGTGCGTATCTTGTACGCAAAAAGATTCGTACAGGAATATTATTTTTCATCATGATGCTAATTACAGCAGCCGTCTTGGCGGTACTCTCGATGCAAGAAAGTACTGGGAAGGTTCAAACGAAACTATTAGAATTATCCAATTCGGGATTTCAAATAGAATCGCTCTTACAAGATGGAAACATCGAACAAAAGAAATTATCCCAAGTGGAACAAGTTGAGGGTGTGAAGGATGCGCAGTATGAATTTGATGGCATTGGTCAACTAGAAGACGGTAAAGCTGTTGAAAGAGAACAAGCGGTCCAACTCGATCAAGGGAATATGGGAGAACTGGTAGGTTATCATGGGGTCACCTCTAGTAGTGAGGAGCTAAATTTTGCTAGCGGAGCGCTCAGTCTTAAAGAAGGGCGTGCGTTAACGAAGGACGATTCTGGAAAAGTACTTGTGCATGAAGAGCTTGCAAAAGAAAACAATTGGACTGTAGGAAGCAAGATTAAATTAAAGAACTTCCAAAATGGAGATGCTACTGTAAGCAGTAAAGAAGTAACAGTGGAAATCGTTGGGATTTTCAACGGGAAGTTATCGGAGCAATCGACAGGGTTGACGAGTGACTTAACAGAAAATCGCATCTATATGGATTATAAAACGAGTCAAACATTAATCGGGAAAGATGAATCGAATGCTATTGTTCATCGTGCGATTTTTACGGTGAAAGACCCATCAACATTAGAAGAAGTGATTTCACGCGTAAAAGAACTTCCTCTCAAGTGGGATAGCATGCAACTTTCTAAAAATGAACAAGTATTTGAACAGGTAGCCACTCCTATACAAAACTTCAAATCGCTCATGACGTTGTTGACGAGCTCTGTATTTGTATTAGCAGTTATTGTTTTATTTTTAATTTTATTATTTACATTAAGAGAAAGAATTCATGAGTTTGGAATTTTGATGTCGGTCGGAATTTCAAGAAAAGAAATTATCGCGCAAATCTTATTAGAACTCTATACCGTTGCGGCAACGAGTTCGATTTTCGCTCTTATATTGGGAAGCTTTGTAGCTAAGCAATTTTATACTGGTCTCTTATCTTCGGATGAGATTCCAATACAAGTGAAATCATTATTTGAATCGAGCTTGCCTGAATGGAGCCTTGTGCAAGGGGCGCTAACGATTGGCGTCGTACTGATCATTATTGCATTAGCTGTTCTATTTAGTACGGCCGTTATCTTAATGAAGAAACCGAAGAAAATTTTAAGTCAAATGAACTAAGGAGTGTTTTTATGTCAGTATTATCATTAGAAAATATTTATTATCGATACGAGGATTCTCAAAAATATGTATTGAATGATTTGAATGCCACTTTTGAAGAAGGAAAATTCTATGCTGTTGTGGGGAAATCAGGAGCAGGGAAATCGACTTTCTTATCGCTATTAGCAGGACTAGATAGCCCGACGAAAGGGAAAGTTTGTTTCAATGGGCAAGATATTGCGCAAGGGTCATACAGTGAACATCGTCGTGACCATATTTGCTTAGTCTTCCAAAACTATAATTTAATCGATTATTTAACGCCGCTTGAAAATGTAAGACTCGTAAATGGAAAAGCAACCAAAGATATATTGTTGAAATTAGGATTAGGCGAAGAGTTAATTCATCGTAATGTATTGAAGCTATCAGGTGGGCAACAACAACGGGTTGCGATTGCTAGAGCACTTGTTTCAAAAGCGCCAATTATTTTAGCGGATGAACCAACTGGAAACCTTGACGAAGGAACAGCCTCAGAAATTATCGATATTTTAAAAATGGCAGCGCATGAAAGCGGAAAATGCGTCATCGTAGTGACTCACAGCCCACAAGTAGCTGCTGCGAGTGATGAAGTGTTGGAATTAGAAGATGGAAAACTAAAGAAAGCAAGAGGGGTAAAATAAATGAATATCATACAAAATGCTTGGGCATATGTCTCAAGAAAAAAGTTTAAAACCTTCATTATTTTCTTTATTTTATTTAGTATGGCAACGGTGGCTCTAAGTAGTTTAGCCGTAAAACATGCAACGGATACCGCTGCAAAAGAAACGTTTAAGTCGATTAATTCTTCGTTCTCGATGCAAATTGACCGCAGACATAATCAAGGGACTGCTCGTGGGGGCGGGAACTTAAAAGGGAAAGATATTCAAGCGATTGAAGGAATTGAAGGGGTTCAAAAGGCTGTTAAACGAATGGAAGTCGTAGCGGACCTCGTGGATCAAGAATTGATTCCAGCAAAAGGAGTTCGTCTTGATGCAACTCGCCAACAACGTTTCGGGAAAGCCGCTCAGGTGACAGGAATTAATGATTCCAGCATGGATGAACGATTTGCTGCACAAACCTTCACGTTAACCCAGGGGCGCCATATTAAGGATGATGATACCAATGTGGCATTAGTGCACGAAGACTTTGCTAAGAAAAATAATTTAAAAGTCGGCGA
>CAUUUT010000119.1:0-2638 GCA_963548485.1 uncultured Streptococcus sp. | reverse complement strand
AAAAATAAGGACCCACACTGTGAGTCCTTATGCATTATGCGTCTTTTTTGTGGGCTTCTTTAATTTTGTTAAAGATGCTTTCTGTAATATAGGCACCTGCTTCTGGTTTTCCTGTTCCGTTGATGATCACATCATGGATACTAAGATTACCATCAAGTTGCTGGATGAGTCCTTGCCAGTCTTCTCCGAATTTTTGACGGAATCGTAACCAGTCTGTAAAGAACATCATTGCTTGTTTCTTTTCTGTACCTTTCTCCATGGCTAAATCAAACTTGAATCCGTCTTTGAATTTCGTAACGCCTTTTTCATCCGCTTGTGGAATTTCTCCATGGGCACGCATTGGAGTGATGAAATTAGCCTTCAATAATTCTTGCCCGAAGAAATAGAAGTACATTTCATGAAGGAATTCTTTTTCAGGAGTATCTGGTTTTCCTAATTGACCTAGAAGCAGCATCCAACGAACAAGCTCTGGATTTTCAACAGGGATATCTACTTCACGCATTCCCTCATAATTTGGAAGTTCAACTAAGCCTTCTGCCGCAATCGCGGTATATTCAGAAAGAATCTGAACACCTTGTGCTCCATCTAATAATATGGCCTCTCTGAGGAAGTTTAAAATACCTTGCTTATCTTCTCCATTGTCGATATAACGAAGTTCATAGTTTTCGTCATCTGCATTTCGTTCTTTTAAGTGTTTCTTGTTCGCTTTCGTTACCAAGTGAATCATTGGAGGTGATGTTAAATAGTTATCCTCATCTTCTGTCGATGTCTTAGCAAATAAGTACGGTTCACCTGTTTTAACAGAATAGACCGCATAAATCCCATCTAAAATCAATAATTTATCTCGAACGATTGTCACAAGAGTACGAAGTTTGTTGAAATTCTCTTCACGTTTTTCTTCCGAATCATTCTCCGCATTGGCATTGCAATACCATAAAAAAAGTCTCCAAATTTCGGCAATGTCGGTTATTGATAAGTGCGCTCGGTCTAAATCAGTGATAACTCCGTCCTCCACGCCAACAAAACGTTCGCCAAGAGCATTGATGTATGCAGAGTACATTTGCTGCTCAGTAACTCCTTCAGAATGAAGTACCGTTCCGACGTATGGGAAGAATTGTGTTGCATTCTCCACCCATAAAACAGCTTTTTGGTTCGACACTTCCATCACACGGTCTTGACCGACTTGAATTCCGTAAACCGCTGTTCTAAATGGTTCTTCATCATCGCTCCCCAGTTTAGTAAGAATGACTTCATCCCCAACTTTTATGGTTCCCGCTACTTGTCCAGCAACAACCATATCTGGTGAATCTTTTGAGACAGTATATATATATTCAATTCCCAGTGTAAACACACGGGGTTCTTCCGTTTCTTTTTGTTCTTCCGCTTTTTTTGGAGCAGGCTCAACTGCCTGTTTTTCTTCCTTTGTTTCTTCTGGTTGAACCGGTTTTTCTTCTACTTTCGGTTCTTCTTTTTTACGAGAAAATAAATCCTTTAATCCCATTACTAAACCTCCTGGCTGTTAATAATTATATTATAGCATACTTTTACTGTTTGTTTTCACCCTTTTTCACGATGGCTACTATATAATGCACCGTTACTTTGGAGAGCGGGTGAGAGATGCTATAGGCCTTATCTTCGGCACTTGCTCCCCAGTATAAAGGCGTCATTTCGAGTAAATGGCGATAGGTTTCTTCGGTTAAATTCACCGTGTAACGTACCTCTTCAAACGTGACTTGCGGGCATTCGGACTGCACTCGCCCTAAAATATCCGCATTCGAATACGTTTGTTTTTCTGGATTCGAACGGTAGAGTTGTTGGCGTAACTCCGCTAAATAATCGTTGCCAGGAATGACTTTAATAAGCGTGCCTCCTGGAGCCAATACGCGCATAAATTCTTGGTAATTCGACGGCGTTAAAATATTTAAAAGCGTCCCACAAGATTCATCCGCAAATGGCAAGTTCGCCAAGTCTCCTAAGAAAAATAGCGCTTGGTTCCCAAAATGAACCGACGCTTGATGAATGCCTTCTTTGGCGATATCCATTCCGCATAAAGGGGCCTTCACGCGTTTAGAGAACCACGCTAAATGACTACCTTCCCCACATCCAATATCGACAATGAACTTCTCTTCCTCTCCCGAAAGGTGCGGTAAGATGGCCTCTAATAAAGGTTCAAAGAAGCCACTTTGCGCGAGTTCATAACGATGATGGAAAAGAGGTGCATCATAATCCGTATTTGCATTTTGCTTCATCAGATGCAAGGTGCCTTTTTTCGAAATATTAAATCGGTGCTCCTTCCCGCAGACGACACTATGATGTTCGGCAGAAACCATCGCATCATGGCAATACGGGCAACGAAAGGCCTGTAAGTGTTGGTTGATGAATTGTTCGGCCCAATCGATTTTCTTAATGGCCGCATTTTGTGTTTCCTGTTTTGTCATTCGATACACTCTTTCTCGTTTTCTCTGTTTCAGTATAGCACATTCATAACCAAATGCTGGAACAGTCTATTTTGAGAATTTTTAAGAGAGTGCTACAATGAATTTACTTGAAAAAAATGGAAAAGGTGAAGGAGAAGAATTATGACACAAAAAATTCCAGTTACAATCGTCAGCGGCTTCCTTGGCGCTGGGAAAACAAC
>CAUUUT010000118.1:0-2666 GCA_963548485.1 uncultured Streptococcus sp. | reverse complement strand
GTAGCTTAATTTCTAAATTAACATTAAGCGATATGCAAGCATTAGCAGATAAAGCAATTAACGAATGTGCAACTGTAGAAGAAGTTGAAGCATTAGTTGAAGAAGCTGTATCTAAAATCTAAACAATAGATAACCTGAACACCTGAGGAAAACCTTGGGTGTTTTTTGACGCCCAAAATTCTAAAAAAAGTGTTAAATCATCGAATTATATGAATTTCAGTATGTTCACATTGTAAGGACTGTGGTATACTCTGTTGGTAGATTATTTTGAGAGGTTTAAGTATTGAAAAAGTTAAAAGGTTTCTTTATTGGATTAATATTAGCGATTATAACAGTCGTTATTTTTGTTCCTATCCAAGTTCAAAAAATTAATCAATATTATAAGGTGAATGATAATAGTGTTCGTTATAATACAAGTTATAACAAACATAAAAGTAGAGAGATTTTAAAGGCTAATTATGATGAAAACACCCATTTGTTATTAGGTTCTTCTGAACTTACTGTAGCTAATAAAAAAGAATTTCATCCAGCTCAAATGTTTAATTATGATGATTTTCATCTAATGCAAGTAGGGGGTGGATTCTTTCAAAATGTGATTCAAGCATCAACATTGGCTTCGTTAGAGCCGATTATGACACAGAAGAAAGTTGCCATCATTGAAAGTTTAAATTGGTTCGATCAAAAAGGGATGCGACAAGATGCTTTTGAAAGTCGTGTTTCAAAAGAACATGTATATTACACTTTAGTAAATCCAAAACTTTCAAAAGAGACAAAACTTAAATTTATTAATCGAGTTTTAGAATTGTCAGAGAAAAATGATTCATTAACTAGTACGTTTGAAAGGTATAAACGTGTACTTGTTGAAGGCGAAGGCTCCCAAATTGATCAGTTTATGATTCAATTGGAATTGGCTAAATTTTCCTTGAATGTTGTACAGGCGTTTTATGATGAACATTCATTAGAGAATTTCCTATCCAAAGGAAGTACAATGCCTGAATATAACTGGGATGAAGTGTTGGCTAAGAACGAGGAACAAGCTGAAAAAGATACTCAATCGAATGAGTATCATTTTGACGATTGGTACTATAACAAGCACATCGCGGGGAAATTAGAATCTCTAAAAAATTCGGCCTCAACTTTCAAATATACAGATTCTCCAGAGTACGAAGATTTCAAATTGTTTTTACAAATTGCAAAGGAATTAGGGGTGGAAGTTCTTGTAATCACATTTCCTGTAAACGGACCGTGGTATGATTACATTGGAATTGATGCTTCACAACGAAATGCCTTTTCAACAAAAATTAATGAAATTGTTAAGGAAGCTGGAGTGAAGCAGGTCGATTTAACATCACATGATTACGATCCTTATTATATATGGGATGCAACTCATCCTGGATGGAAGGGGTGGCCTTTAGTTGAAAAAGAATTGGTCAAGTTTTTTAAAGAAAATGGATAATGTATTTGTATGGTCACTCGTATTTTATGTGCTTATCACTAGTGTCCTACTTTATTGTATATTTACAGATTTCACAAATGCTGCAGAATTTATTTATAACGCATTCTAAAAATGAAGTTGATAGCTAGGAAGGATTCTCTTTCCTGGCTTTTTCAGTTTTTTACATTGATTGAAATGACAAAGATTAGTATAATACAGTCATTAAGACTTGAGGTGAAGACATGAAAAGACAAAGAACTTTTCAAATGGTATTAAGTGCGATGTTTATCGCGATCATTATTTTACAAAGTTTTGTTCCGTTTTTAGGGAACATACCAATAGTAGCTTTAAATATTACAATTATTCATATTACGGTTATTGTGGGTGGAATTGTGTTAGGCCCACAAGCAGGGTTTCTTCTAGGCTTTACGTGGGGAGTTTGTTCGTTAATACTAGCCTATACATCAGCCAATATTCTTAGTTTTATGATTTTTACAAATCCATTGATTTCTATCTTGCCACGTTTGTTGATGGGTGGACTCGTTGCTTTGTTTTATCATAAAACAACTAAACTCATTGCTTCAGATCGACTCAGAATGGCAGTATCTGGTTTCCTTGGGAGTATTATGAATACGGTATTCGTATTAAGTTCAATTTATTTACTGATGGGAAATCAATACGCAGAATTAAAAGGAAAAACTGTTGCGGAATTGCCACTTTTCTTAATGAGCGTTGTTACGACAAACGGGGTTCCGGAAGCTTTAGCTGCAACTGTAGTGACACCAATTATAGCTTCAATTTTAGTTAAGATTTATAAGAAAAGAGGATAGTTTATGTGGAAAGGTAAAAACGTAACTGTTTTTGTTACGGGTGGAATCGCCGCGTTTAAAGCAGCTACACTTGTTCGCTTGTTTGTAAAAGCAGGGGCGAATGTGGAAGTTGCGATGACAAAAAGTGCGTGCGAATTCATTACGCCACTAACGTTTCAAGTGCTAACAAAGAATAAGGTTCACACCGATACGTTTGATGAAGACGAAGCGAGCAAGGTCCAACATATTCATTTGGCGGATAAGACTGAGGTCGCTGTAGTTGTACCAGCAACCGCTAATACGATTGCGAAATTGGCCAATGGAATCGCTGATAACTTTGTAACAAGTACATTATTAGCAACAACGGCTCCGATTTATGTAGCTCCTGCGATGAATGAACATATGTGGGAAAATCCTGCAAC
>CAUUUT010000117.1:0-2680 GCA_963548485.1 uncultured Streptococcus sp. | reverse complement strand
TCATTTCTTCTGAAGGTGCGAAAGTTACTGTATTAAACATCCCAACTAACGAAGAGGTTGAGATTGCGCGAGACATCGAACGTTTACGCAAATAAAAATACAAACTGAAGGTTTGAAGAGAACTTCTAAATCCTTGGATTTGTTTATAGTAGTGAATGTAGGAGACCGGTTCGAGCCGAAGTCTCTCACCTATCGAATTCAAAGAGCCCCATGGCGGAATATCCGCTGTGGGGCTCTATTTCATTTCGATTCTTATTCCCTACTATGATTACTATAAAATCCAAAGGTTTTTAGTTTCTCGTTTTCAGGTGCTTATGATTACGTAAATCCTTCTCAGTAAGTATGCGACAAGTGCCTTGGAAAGAGATTGCGTAAATCCTTCTCGGTGGAAATTTCGGAAACGGAGAGGATGTAAGCTCTTTCTGATTGGCGGTGGGGAGGAATTCACGGAAAGTTGGTGTTTTTTCTCATTTTGGCTAAATTAGAATTCTTCTTGATAGAAATTTGCCGAAAAGGTAGTCAGAGCTTTGAAAATTTTTTAAAGGCGGGGAAGGATTTCTAAAAAGGGGTTTGGAATTTTCCATAAAAAGCAATTCGAGCTTCAAAGTCCATTTTTAAAATAGAAGAGTGAAGAATGAATCGAATGGAGATGAAAATCATGATGATTTCAAACGGAAAAAAGAAATTCTTACTAGTGGCTGCGCTCGTTGGGCTCAGTGCTGCAACGCTCGCGCCTACAAATGTAGTAAACGCGGATGAGATTTACTACGAAAATCAATATGGAGCCAATCAAAACTATCTTCGCTATGAAGCGGTGGACGGTCAGTTGAAGGGTGCGGAAATCGTCAATAACCGTACATTTGATGAATTGGCGTATGAAGCTTCTGATAATTCATATGTAAAGGTGGATAATAAAGGAAGTGTGACGTTCACGGCGAAGGAAGGCGCTGATGGATTAACGATGCGCTATTCCATTAAAGATGGAGACAAAGGGGAAGTCAAGGTTTATGTGAATGGCAATCTAATGCGCACTTTCTACTTGGATTCGAGCTCTGCCTATCAATATGTGGATGGAAGTAATGTCTACGATACAAAGGCGACGGATCATAGTCATGCACGCTTTAGTTTTGACGAAGTGCATGGATTCTTCGGGGACCATGTGAATCCTGGAGACACAGTGACGATTGAGAATAATGGCGTTGAATTGGCGCTGGATTTTGTGGAATTAGAAAATGTACCTGCACCTATTCCTCAACCAGAAAATAGTATTTCAATCACAGATTCAGCGTATGGTGCAGAAGATGGACAAGATAGTACAGTTGCGTTTGAAAAAGCGCTAAAAGCAGCGATTGAACAAAAGAAAACTCTTTATATTCCAGTCGGAGAGTTTAAGATTAACAAAAAGATCGATTTTACTGCTGACGGTTTAACGGTTACAGGAGCAGGAATGTGGTATTCGAAATTGAATTTCACAACGAATGCAAAAGGTGGAGGCGGATTCGAGATTGGCCACGATTCTAACCGATTGACGTTTAGCAACTTTGCGATGACATCAGCCTTAACGTCACGTTATGACCATTTAGATGATAAGGCTCAATACAAAGCCTTTGCGGGAAGCTTCGGTCAAGATTCAAGAATCGACCATATGTGGATTGAACACTTCGAATGTGGAGCTTGGGTTGGCGACTATGCCTCAATAGGTATGAGATACACGGATCATCTCGTGATTGAAAATAGCCGTATTCGTAATAACTTAGCAGACGGGGTGAACTTCACGCAAGGAACTCGTAATTCTGTAGTGCGTAACTCGAATATCCGTAACAATGGGGATGACTCGCTAGCGACATTCTCAAGTAGTATCCACACGAATGTATATGCGGAGAATAATTCGTTTGAACATAACACGATTGAACTTGGTTGGAGAGCTGGTGGTGTTGGTATCTTCGGCGGGAAAAATCATAAAGTAACGAATAACTTGATTAAAGATAGCCGTGGTGGCGCTGGAATTCGTGTATCAACGGTCTTTGCGAAAGATGGAGAAGGCCTTGGCTTCAAAGACAATAACGAGATTTTAATCAAGGATAACATGATTGTAAATTCAGGAACGACGAATGATTTCTATTGGGATCATCCAAAACCTCGTAGTAACATTGACTTTGAAGAAACATTTGGACCTATTAAAGGCATTACGGTTCAAAACAATGTCTTCGTGAACCCGGTGTATACGGCTGAAGCGATTACGCATGCCGGTGTGGAATTAGATGGAAAAGTAAAAATCATTGATTCGAACGTTCAAGGCAATAGCTCTTCGGATCCTTATAAGGTAGATGCAAGCATGAGCCATTCTGTTGAAAACGGAAAAGAAGTGTACAACTTTACGTACGGTGATCAACCAACCTTCCTTCCAGAAAACAGCACAGCGTTTGAGCGTGACTACAACTATCGTGGCGAACGCGAAGTCGACGGCCATATCATCCGTCTGTGGGAGCACAAATAAATATTGAAGAAAAAAGCATTGCTGGCTTTCCGGGACTGACCCCAAAAAGTGAGAATTTAATAAAAAGACACCTCCATGTGCATTTGATTATATTGTGTCAAATCCAACTTGGAGGTGTTTTTATTTAGTTCTCATTTACGGGGGTCAGTGCCAAAAAACACTTGACTTAATTAATGAAAAGGG
>CAUUUT010000116.1:0-2734 GCA_963548485.1 uncultured Streptococcus sp. | reverse complement strand
CTCTTGCCACTGACTCATCGACTGAATCAGTAGCAACAGAAAATCCAACTGCATCTCTTTCAGATGAAGCCATCAAAGGCAATATGAAAGACTTTGTGCAACAATTAGTTGATGAAGAAAATGAATAGTAAATAAGCAAAAAGCCATCAAATGATGGCTTTTTTGTTTACTCATTTTTATCTTTATTTTGCTAAAAAGAGTCATAAAAGCACTCATTAAGATTACGAAGAATCCGTAAGGATTCGTAGTAATCGAATGTAAAGCTTTTTAGCAAAAAAATACTCTTTTTACGCAAAAAAGTACTACTTTTTCGAATTATTAGCGGTATAATAAGGGTGAAACAATCCATAAGGAGGAATAAATATGATTGAATTTCATAATGTATCAAAAGTATATGATCAAACTGTCGCTTTAGATGGACTTAACTTAACAATTGAAAGTGGAAAAATTATTGGATTAATCGGACATAACGGGGCTGGTAAATCAACCACGATTAAATCACTCGTGAGCGTCATTCATCCAACAAACGGAGAAATTATTGTGGACGGACAAGAATTGTCATCCAATCGTCTAGCTATTAAAGAAAAAATTGGGTATGTGGCTGACAGTCCAGACCTATTCCTACGTTTAACAGCGAATGAATTCTGGGAATTAGTCGCTTCTTCTTATGGCATGACTCTAGACGAAGTAGAAAGTCGTCTTGCTTATTTATTAGAATTATTTGATTTCGAAGGACATCGCTATGAAGTCATTGATTCGTTCTCACACGGGATGCGTCAAAAGGTATTCGTTATCGGGGCGCTTTTATCAGACCCTGAAATTTGGGTACTCGATGAACCAATGACAGGTCTTGACCCACAAGCTTCTTACGACTTGAAGAAATTAATGCGTGAACATGCCGATAAAGGCAATACCGTTCTCTTCTCGACACACGTTTTAGAAGTTGCAGAACAACTTTGCGATAAGATTGCCATTTTGAAAAAAGGAAAACTACTCTTCTACGGTACGATTCAAGAGTTGAAAGGCCAACAACCAGAAAGCACGCTTGAAGAAATCTACTTATCACTAGCCGGTAGACAAGAAGGAGTGGATTCACATGCGGTTTAATCGAATTCTTACGCTGGTGAAGACCAATTTAATTTTTGCGACGCAACCGGCACAATTACAAAATTATCGAAAGAAACAGGCGAAAAATCCATCGAAACCGGTGAATGTTGCGATGAAAACCTTGACGCAGCAATTACTATTTGCGGTGATGTTTGGAGCTTTATTTGGAATTCCTGGAGCGATTTCGGGTCGTTCATACCCTCCACTTCAATTTGCGAGTACGGTTTTCTTATTCTTGATGATTTTAATTTCGCAAGCTTTACCAGCTGTTTACAATGTCTTTTATGAAAGTAAAGACTTCGAATCCTATTTACCTTATGCCTTTACGGAATTAGAGGTTGTACTTGGAAAGAGCTTTTCAGTTGTAGTGGCTACATTGCAAGGATTTCTTCCAATCGTAATGCTATTTGGAATCCATGTGTATTTTTCAGGGGGGGACTTCCTTTTCACGATTCCAATTGCCTTAATCGGGGCACTTGTACTGAGTGCGACTGTTTACGTATTGATGTTTCTTCTCTGCTTCTTCCTAGCGAAGATTCCGCTCTTTAGAAAATATCAATCCGTGATTGCGAATGTTTTAATTTTTGTGATTTCTCTTGGGGCCGTTATTGGCTATCAAATGATTTTGTCAAAATCCGTGGTGAATACTTTAATAACAGGAGAAATGCCAATTTTCCTTCAACCAGTACTTGCCTTCTATAAAGCGATATTAAATCCATTCGATATGAGTGTTTATCCAACAATTGGATTAGTGATTTTAGTATTTGTGGCGATTTTACTACTCGTGAAGTTCATTGTATTGCCAAACTTCTATCAAGCTGTTTCGCAAACATCGTCTTCGAATGTAAAAATCGAACGTGTCAAAGAAATGGAGTTAGATGGCAACAAGCTTTCGACAAAATTCATGATTCGCTATACCCTTCGCCAATTAATGGAAGGTTCTGTATTAACGCAAACGATTATTGCTGCAGGAATATTACCATATCTCTTGCTTCTTCCAACAGTTTTAAGTTTTTCGGGTGGTCCGACAGAAATTAGTTTTATGAATTTCCTAAATCTAAATACCTTCTTACCATTTGCGATGCTTATTACCTTTATTGCATTCTTTAATACAGGAGGAAACAACTTATTAGCAGTCGGAATTTCACTCGAGCGAGAAAACTATTATTATTTAAAAGTTCTTCCATTCGATATGCATCAATTTTTGGAACGTAAATTCTGGATTCTCTTTGCGATTCAGTCTGCGATTCCGGTCATTCTTATGACGGTCATTTGTACGGTACTTCGCTTACCGATTTATATGACCTTAGGCATCATTCTCTCCTGGGGAATCATCAGTCTAGGGCTTAGTCGTTGGGGATACGCGAGAGACTTGAAGCTCTTTACGCCAACTTGGACGAATGTCATCGAACTCTTAAACCGTATGCGTAGCGGAGTGAAGTCGATCATTTTTGTCGGGATTCTCTTCGGATTTATCTTCGGAGCGATTTATTTATTAAGTCACTTACCAGAATGGAATCGTACCTTCGTTTGGTTCATTACCATTGCGTATGTTGTCTTGATTCTTGGGTTATCGATTTTTGCAACATTCTACTATAAGAAAAAATTACATGAATTAGTCGATTCT
>CAUUUT010000115.1:0-2751 GCA_963548485.1 uncultured Streptococcus sp. | reverse complement strand
CCAATGCGTGAAATTGCGAACTTCGTATCTTCACGTCTTTCAGTGATTGAAGAAGTACAATCTACTAAAACACATGTTGTATTAAAACAATACAAAGATCACGGCACAATGTTTGTCGGTAAAGCAGATGATAAACGTCAGGTGGTTACTCCATGAATTTAGAAAAAATGTTAAATAATAGAATTAAGGACTTGAAACCTTCAGGGATTCGTCGTTTCTTTGATATGGCGAGTGAATATAAAGATATTGTTTCCCTAGGGGTTGGAGAGCCTGATTTTGATACGCCTTGGCATATTCGTCAAGAAGCGATTAAAGCGTTGCAAGAAGGCCGTACGTTCTATACAGCCAATGCAGGGTTAAAAGAGCTTCGTGAAGAAGTATGTATTTTTACAGAAGGCCGTCATGGAGTAAAATATGACCCAATGCATGAATGTGTCATCACTGTTGGAGGAAGTGAAGCCGTTGATATTTCGATGCGTGTTCTCTTGAATCCAGGGGATGAAGTGATTATTTGTGACCCAGGTTACGTTTCATACGTTCCAGCGGTTACAATGGCGGATGGGGTGCCAGTGATTCTTCCATTAAAAGAAGAAAACCAATTCCGTATCACTCCTGAGGACTTGGAAGCTGTGATTACTCCAAAAACAAAAGCCATTCTAATGAACTTCCCAAATAACCCAACTGGTGCGGTTATGGGTCGTGAAGATTTAGAAGCGGTTTGTGAAGTGTTGAAACGCCACGATATTATCGTTGTTTCTGACGAATTATACGGAGAATTAACATACACTGGAAAACCTCACGTATCTGTTATCGAAATCGAGGGCATGCGTGACCGTACGATTTTAATTGGTGGCTTCTCAAAAGCATTCGCGATGACAGGATGGAGACTTGGGTATGCCTTAGCTCCAGCAGTAATCATGGAACAAATGTATAAGATTCACCAATTTGCGATTATGTCCGCTCCAACACTTAGCCAATATGCGGGGATTGATGCACTTCGTAATTCTGAAGAAGATATTGCAGAAATGCGCGATAGCTACAACCAACGTCGCCGTTACTTGGTAAAACGTTTCAAAGACCTAGGTATTCCTTGCTTTGAACCATTTGGAGCTTTCTATATCTTCCCAAATATCTCGCAATTTGGATTAACTTCTGAAGAATTTGCAATGCGTCTAGTAGAGGAAGAACGCTTAGCCGTTGTTCCAGGGACAGCCTTTGGGGACTCTGGTGAAGGATTCCTACGTATTTCTTACGCTTACTCAATCGAAGACTTGAAGACAGCCTTAGATCGTATCGAGCACTTCATTACGAAGTTAAGAAATGAAAAATAATTGAATAAAACCAACGACGCTTCTTTTGGAATTACAGAATTTCAAAAGAGGCGTTTTTTGTTTATTAAAAATCGATTAAAATAATTTTACTAGGGTCTGGCGTTATGCTACACTATGCTTACTAAAAGAGAGGAGACAGTGCTTGAAAGAACGTTTTACCAAGTTTATTGATACGATTATTGTGCTGGATAAAGGCGACCATTCATTAACGGATCAGCAATGGATGAAGAAGCAAAAATGGATCTTCGCCCTGAAGCTATTTTGGGTGATTGTGCTAGCAGCGACGTTTCTTCTAGCTATTAATGTCTCCATCAGTTATTTTGTCTATTTCTTTTATTTTGTAGGTGCGCTCTATGTTCTTACTAAGGTTCTAGAGTTCTTTATAAACCAAAGAATGGCACAATTAGTCGAGGAGGAATAGTAAACAGATGCGTTTAATTTATTTTATCATTGCCTGGATTTCGCTCGCGTTGGGACTTATCGGAATTGTACTACCGGTGCTTCCGACGACACCGTTTCTCTTACTAACAGTGGTATGCTTTTCAAAGAGTTCTACTCGATTTGAAGAGTGGTTTCAAAACACAAAATTATACAAACTATATGTTGCAGATTACCGTGAAACGAAGTCGATTGCGAGAAGTCGTAAGAAGAAAATTATTGTTTATATCTATATTTTAATGGCCATTTCCATTTACCTTGCTCCGATTTTAGCGGTGAAAATTGGACTTGGCGCGCTGACGATTTTTATTACTTACTATCTATTTTGGGTAATTCCGGATAAAAAATAGGAGGGATTCAGATGGTTGAGATGTTTAAGGCGAAGTTTAGAGCGTTAATAGAAGATTATAAGGTGACAAAAAATCCTGGTGAAGATTTCGTTTTTTGGTATATTCACCGTGTAGCGCCCTTTAATTTTCGTTATGTAGTGGCTGTAGTAATGATTCTTTGTATTGCTGCACTCTACTATAATATTCAATACGCGCTCACAACAGTGCTCGTTTTATGGCTCATTGCCGTTATGATTACCATCGCAGAAAGAGTTTATCGAAAACGAAAACAGTAATAGAAGATACAGAAGAATCTAGTTTGCGCTAGGTTCTTTTTTTTATCCTATCCTTAGGAAGAAAATTCAGAGAAAAAATAGCGCTGAGACCTTTGAGAAATAGTGCGAATAGGACTATAATTTAGATGTAGTAATAAAGTTAATGGAGGTAATTTTTATGAGATTTGACCAAGAACATGATTCATGTACAACTATTCTTGTAGGGAAGAAGGCCAGCTACGATGGGTCAACGCTAGTAGCACGTACAGAAGATTCATGTAATGGAGAATTTACTCCAAAGAAATTTATTGTCGTACGTCCAGAAGACCAACCACGTCACTATAAAGCAGTGATTTCAGGCTTTGAAACAGACTTACC
>CAUUUT010000114.1:0-2765 GCA_963548485.1 uncultured Streptococcus sp. | reverse complement strand
CATTTCAAACTGCGCAATGGCCTGTTCAATCACACTAGAAGTAAATCCTTTTTGAAACAACTTCCCTTTGATTTGATACCAGAGCGCAGATTCATTCTCTTCATATTTTTTTGCGATACGTCGGTAAATCGTCGCAATCTCTTTTACTGCTAATTCTGCTTCCATCTCACTTTGCGCTTCAAACGACAGAAACGGAACCACTTCTTCAGCGATTTCTTTCGAATACCCTTTTTGCATTACAAACACTTTTACTTTTTGCTTTGCCACTTTAGGTGTGACACGTTTTTGCCCTTTTAAATACGACTGCGCGATTTGAATCGCATTTTCAAGTTGCTCTTTTAGCGTATAGCCTTCAAGCACTGTTTGAATGACCTTATCGCTAATCCCCTTCTTTTGCAAATCAAAAACAACAGACTTTGGACCTTTGAACGTCACAAACTTAGCTTGATTTAAGTAACTTTCTGCATAAAACGTATCATTAATAAAATTCTGCTCATGTAGCTTCCCAAGCACTTCATTAATAATATCTTCGTCAAATTCTAATTTTTCTAATTTTTCATACACTTCTTTCGTCGAACGAAGCTTGAAATTCAAGAAATGTAACGCCTTTTGATAGGCTTGCTGAATACAATCATCATACTGGATTTCATCAATTTGTTCTTTTGTTAATTCGGTTCCTTTAAACAAGGCATACTTTACAACCGTTGCCTCATCAACACCAAACGCAAAAGCATCATTCAAATAAATATTGTACCGCCCTTTTTTCTTCTGCGCCTCAATTTTTGTAATGACCATATTCCCACACTCCAATCTACTTAAAACATTTTAGCAAAATACACAGTTGAATAAAAGCTAGACTCCCTACTTCTATTAATACATAGGAAAAAAAGGCTCACACGAGGTGAACCTTTCTTCTTTGGTTTTATTCAATTAGTCTTTGTCCATTCCCATTGCACGCATAATTGCTTTTGCAATTTCTACGATTGGAACGATTGAGAATGCTGCCCCAACTACGAACAACCATTGACCTGCTGTTAGTGTCGCTACATCAAATACAGTTGTTAATCCAGGAATCACCATTACGCTTAGAAGCATTATGGCTGATAATAGGATTGCGTAGTTAAACATCTTGTTCTTGAACGCACCCACTTGACCAAGTGATTTGTATACTGATTTTACGTTGAACGCGTGGAACAATTGGATTAAACCTAATGTTGCAAATGCCATTGTTTCACCAACTGGGTTCCCCCATTTAGCTACTTCAGTCGCATACCAGAATACAAACAATGTAATTCCACCTTCGAAGAAACCTTGGTAGAAGATACTTGGCAATACACCATTTGATAAGAAGTTCGAGCCCTTACCACGTGGCGGATGGTTCATGATGTCTGCTTCCGCTTCTTCAAGACCTAAAGCAATCGCTGGGAACACGTCTGTTACTAAGTTGATCCATAAAATATGGATTGGTTCTAGAATGGACCAACCAGCCATTGTTGCAACGAACATTGTCATTACTTCACCGAAGTTTGCAGATAGTAAATATTGAACTGCTTTTTGGATATTCGCAAATACTTTACGTCCCTCTTCAACTGCTACGACTATTGTTTCGAAGTTATCATCGGCAAGTACCATGTCTGAAGCTCCTTTAGAAACCTCAGTACCTGTAATACCCATACCAACACCGATATCAGCTTGTTTAAGTGAAGGAGCATCGTTTACCCCGTCCCCTGTCATCGAAACAACTTTGCCGTTCTTTTGCCAAGCTTTTACGATACGAACTTTATGCTCTGGAGATACACGAGCATAGACAGAATAAGTTTCAACGGTACGTTCTAATTCTTCATCAGAAATATCGTTTAATTCGCTACCTGTTAATACTCCGTCTTCTTGATCTGGACGAAGGATGCCTAAACGTTTTGCAATCGCTTGGGCTGTATCACGGTGGTCCCCTGTAATCATGATTGTACGGATACCAGCTGATTGAGCTACTTTAATCGCAGCAGCTGCTTCCTTACGTTCTGGGTCAATCATCCCTACTAAACCAGCAAAGATTAAATCATGTTCGATTGAATCTGAGTCTACTGTTTCAGGAAGAGTATCAATCACTTTGTATGCCATCGCTAACACACGAAGCGCTTGAGTTGCCATTTCTTTGTTTAGTTTCATTAATGTTGTGCGGTCATCTTCTGTAAATGCAGAAACCTCACCATGTTTTTCAATCTTAGTCACACGGTCTAACAACATATCTGGAGCACCCTTTATTGCAACCAAATATTTACCGTCTTCTAATTGATGAATCGTTGTCATTAATTTACGAGTTGAGTCAAACGGAACTTCCGCAACACGTGGAATGTTTACTAACTCTTCACGTACATCATAGTTTTTATCAAGACCGTATTGAACCATTGCTGTTTCAGTTGGGTCTCCTAATAATGAGTTATCTTGAGAAATCTTTGTGTCGTTTGCTAAGTTCATTACACGAAGCGCGATATTGTCTTTAGAAATCTCTTCTGATGCATCATGAATTTCGTTGTTATAAACCATTTTTTCAACTGTCATTTGGTTCAGTGTTAATGTACCTGTTTTATCTGAACAGATAATTTCAACGCCACCTAATGTTTCAACTGCTGGTAATTTACGAACAAGAGCGTTACGTTGTGCCATTTTTTGAGTTCCTAATGCAAGGATAATAGTTGAAATGGCAGGTAATCCTTCTGGAATCGCAGCAACGGCAATCGCAATCGCTGTTAATAACATATGAGTCC
>CAUUUT010000113.1:0-2779 GCA_963548485.1 uncultured Streptococcus sp. | reverse complement strand
GTATTAGCAATAAATTGTTTCTGTTCCTCTGTAACTGTTGGCCAAGGGAAGTTGTTATAAACAATTTTAGCAGAATAACGATATCTCATTTCTAAACGTCCCGCTACTGTGCGCATCCACGCCATATGGACATTGGATGTTAGAATGCCAAAGTCGTAGAGTGTGGCATCTTCAATAATTGTTGCAGAATTAGTCGGAATAACTTCACCATCTAAAAATCCAATTGGTATATATCTTCTGTTTTCCGATGATGTGCTTGGCACAATAATGTATGAGTCAGGATTCTTTTGTTCTCTAAAAATAGTAGGAGTCTCTGCTAATTTCTGTCTATCTGCTGCACCTGCTAACCTAGCTTGACGGCAGAGCTCGATTCGTTCCATAACAAGAGGCATCGAACGTAACTCCTTAGGTGAAACATCTACTAACCATAGACAATAGCGGTCTTTATTATTAATGAATTCTGCGGCGCCGGTCAATCGTTTAATGTATTTTTTAGCTTTAGGTTCGTGTCTAATAAAATCAGCATATTCTTCTGCTTCAATAATTAGATGTCCACCATCTGCAGGACGATTCCCAGTAGTCATTTTAGTCACTGGACAAATTGGATTGCTAATATTTTCTATAAATACAGTTTTCCCTTGTTTTAAGTAAGGATTTATTTCATCGACTAATTCAATGTTTTCCCCATTAAACAAAAATTTAGTACCATTATTTTCAGTACATGAAAAACCGATAATTACACAATGAACAGCAGCCTTGTCTTTAGCCTCACTGTTCCATTTAAACGTTTGGTGTGCAAAATCAATTTGAATTCCAAATCGTTCATAGAGTGGCCTCCAGACACTGGCTACTTGCTCTCCTTGTGTAATTGAGTTGGTTGATACCAAGGCAGTGCGGATAGATGTATTCTGCATAATCTGGCTCGCCTTAAAATACCAAGCAGAAACAAAATCAATTTTCCCAGCTGTTTTATATGGTTTCCCAGTTTCATCAACATATACACTCAATAAGTCAGCTTTTTGTTTAGGTGATTGAAGTGAATACCCTAAAAATGGTGGGTTACCAATGATATAACTTAATTTATCTTTTGGAATAATTTCCTCCCAATTAAGACTCAATGCATTTCCTTCTACAATATTGCTGTATGACTTGATTGGAAGAAAATCAATATTCGAATATACAATGCTCATTGTTTCTTCCAACATTTGACTCTCCGCAATCCACAATGCTGCATTAGCAACAGATACCGCAAAATCGTTTATCTCAATTCCGTATAACTGACTGATTTTAACTTTTACTAAGTCATACCCAACATCAAGAAGTACTGTATCCCCTACATATAATTTAATAGCTTCATTTTCCAATCTTCTAAGTGACAAGTAAGTTTCTGTTAAGAAGTTTCCCGACCCACAAGCTGGGTCAAAGAATACCAATCGAGATAGTTTTTCTTGGAATTGTTGAGCCCGATTTTTCAAGGTAGCAGGTTGTTTAATTTGTCTGATTTCATTTAATTCTTCTTTTAATGCATCTAAAAACAACGGGTCAATCACTTTATGGATATTCTCGATTGATGTATAGTGCATACCGCCGCTACGTCGAGTTTCTGGATTCAATGTAGATTCAAATACTGCTCCAAAAATAGTAGGACTAATTTCTGACCAATCAAAACTTGAAGATGCATGCTCTAAGATTGATTCGCGAAGTTCATCTGTAAACTGTGGGACCTCAAGATTGTTTTCAGCAAACATTCCTCCATTGACATATGGAAAAGCCGATAATTCATCATCTAGATAAGGATCACGCTCATCAATTGGTGTATTTAACACATTAAATAAATCCAGCAATCCACGTCTGAAATCACGACTAGAAAAACGTGATAAATAATCATGGAACATCGTTTTCCTACCAAACATTCCCGCATCTTCTGCATAGAAGCAGAAAACGAGACGAACGATTAGTTGGTTCATCGCATGGAGACTTTCTGGATTATCAGGATTTTTGTACTGTTTTAGAAGTCCTGAATAGATTTCTCTAACAATCTCTCCAGCTTCCATCGAAATGGCCATTTCACGTTCAAGATGTTCATTGGTTGTACCAACTATAAATTCAAGCCTGTAAGCTTCTTTTTCTAAATCTTCTAAGCGAATAACAGTAGGTTCTCCATGAGGTTTTTCCATGTCGTATACATAAAATTCTTTGAAATTGCATGTAATAATCCAACGTGGTTGTTTTGAATAAGGTAAATTTGCCGAATAACGTTTTGCCTGTTGAAAAGGCGTTAAAAACGAACCGTCTGATTGCTTAATCGCCTTCGAAAGATCTTTATTTGCTCCCTTTTGTTCAATTAGAACTTTGGTAGCATCGATATAACCATCCATAAAACTTGTATGGTCCATCATTACAGTATCTTCAAACTTAATATATTCAGAAGGTTTTTCAATTCCATATACCGATTGCAATAAATCTAGCCAGAATGATTGAGTATCCTGGCGTTCATTACCTCTATTTTCCCATCTTTCAATGAATGCTTTAGCTTGTTTTTGTTGCTCCTTTAAATTCATTTATCCTACCCCTAATCAATTTTTGAGTTCATTGCCATTATACCAAATACTCGTCCTTGAAACCTTACTTTTTTCAATTTTATTTTGATATTCGCAAAACAAATAATTTAAATATTCCCTTATATTTTTAAAATTACTTACAATGTAACAAAAAAATAGCCAGTAGACATGCTACTGGCTAGAGATTGTATTCATTTAACATTTTTCAAGAATTACCG
>CAUUUT010000112.1:0-2779 GCA_963548485.1 uncultured Streptococcus sp. | reverse complement strand
AAAAGGAGAAAATCTTTTATGGAACCAACTCTAGAGACCATAAACGGGTACTTGGTGGACGTCTTTAACCAAATGCTCGACATTGAAGAATCTTCGCTGGCGCAAAGCCAATTTAATGATTTATCCATTAAAGAGATGCATGCCATTGAAGCGATTGGAATGTATAACGAACATACGACAACAGAAGTCGCTAAAAAATTAAATGTAACCGTTGGGACGCTAACAGTTGCAGTAAATGCATTAGTGAAAAAAGGCTATGTTGTTCGTTTGAAGAGTGAATCCGATCGAAGAATTGTAATTTTAGGTCTGACCAAAAAAGGTCGCTTACTTTATCGTCTTCATCGTAAATTCCACGAGAAGTTAGTTTTAAAAACAATCGAGGGAATGAATGCTGAAGAAATGGCAGTTCTTGTTAAAGGACTTCATAACTTATATGATTTCTTACACGAGGCTGTACTAGCAAATCAAGAAGGGAAGTAGACATTGTGGGGGTTCAAGTGATAGCGACAAGTTCCTATCTCCCAACGTCCGTCATTACAAATGATGACTGGGCGAAACGAGTAGATACTTCTGATGAATGGATCGTTAAGAGAACAGGAATCAAAACCCGTTATTGGGCAAAAGAACAGACAACAAGTGATCTGGCGACAATTGCCGCAAAACGCTTAGTTGAAAAGAGCAATATCTCTCCTGAATCCATTGAATTTATCATTGTAGCAACGATGACACCTGATGCAGCAAGTCCTTCTTGCGCGTCCCTAGTACAAGGAGCAATTGGAGCAACGAATGCATTTGCGTTCGATGTCAGTGCGGCTTGTAGCGGATTTGTCTTTGCCTTATCTACAGGATTAAAAATGTTAGAACATGGACAAAGAAAATACGGAATCGTTATCGGAGCGGAAACAATGCTCAGTTCACTCGATTGGGAAGACCGCTCAACGGCTATTCTCTTTGGAGATGGCGCTGGAGCTGTTCTTTTACAAAAAGATGAAGAGCCATTTTTATTGGCGGAAACATTACAAAATGATGGACAGAAATCTGAGGCATTAGTCGCTGGAAAAAGAATGACAAATCAAACACTTTCAACCATGACAATGGATGGTCGAGGCGTTTATGAATTAGTCAGCAAAACTGTTCCAGTCAATATCCAAGATACTTTACAAAAGGCTGGATATACTGCCGACGATATTGATTTGTACTTGTTACATCAAGCAAATCGTCGTTTAGTCGAACAAGTGGCTAAGAAATTAAAACAACCGATTGAAAAATTCCCAATGAATATCGATCACGTTGGAAACACTTCGGCTGCAAGTATTCCGATTTTACTCAATGAACTCGTAGAAAACGGGACATTAAAAAACGGAGAACATAAAAAATTACTTTTATCAGGTTTTGGCGGTGGCCTTGCCTGGGGAAGTATCACAATCACACTATAATTTATAAAAATATTGGAGGAAAACACAATGACATTTGAAAAAATTCAAGCAATTATCGTAGATCAATTAGGTAAAGAGGAAGAAGAAGTACAATTAACAACTCGTCTTAAAGATGAATTAGACGCAGACAGCTTAGATTTATTCCAAATCATCAACGATATCGAAGATGAATTCGATGTAAAAATCGATACTGAAGAAGGTCTAGAAACAGTTCAAGACTTAGTAAACTACGTTGATGATCAATTAGCTGACAAATAATTTTAAAAAGGGATGGTAACACATGAAATCAAGAATCTGCGACATGATTGGAATTGAATATCCGATTATCCAAGGAGGGATGGCATGGGTTGCAAATCCTGCGCTTGCAAGTGCAGTGTCCAATGCCGGTGGTTTAGGAATCGTTGCATGTGGACACGCTCCTGGCGATGTCGTTAAGGGATTCATCGAAGAGATGGAACGTTTAACAGACAAACCATATGGTGTAAATATTATGCTATTAAGTCCATTTGTGGATGAAGTTGTGGATGTCGTTTGTCAGGCTGGCGTGAAAGTGGTTTGTACCGGTGCTGGTAACCCTGGCAAATACATGGCGAAATTTAAAGAAGCAGGAATTACAGTAATTCCAGTTGTAGCTTCAGTTGCTCTAGCAAAAAGAATGGAAAAAGAAGGCGCAGACGCTGTTGTTGTAGAAGGAATGGAAGCAGGCGGACATATCGGTAAGTCTACGACCATGGCTCTTTTACCACAAGTAGTCGATGCGGTAAATATTCCAGTAATCGGTGCTGGAGGAATTGGTGACGGACGCGGAATGGCAGCGGCTTTAATGCTTGGTGCTGATGCAGTTCAACTTGGAACTCGTTTCCTTGTTGCGACTGAATGTACTGCGCACGATAACTTCAAAGCTTCTGTATTAAAAGCTAAAGATATCGATACTGTTATTACAGGACAAATTACAGGACACCCTGTACGTGTGTTACGTAATAAATTAACAAAAATTTATCTCCAAGCTGAAAAAGAGGAAACTAGTAAAGAAAATCCAGACTTTGAACGCTTAGAAGATATTGGACGTGGAGCTCTACGTAGAATCGTAGTTGAAGGGGATACTCAAATGGGATCAATGATGGCTGGTCAAATTGCTGGTTTAATTTCAAAAGAACAAAGCTGTTCTGAAATTATCCACGAATTGATGGCAGAATCCCATGAAGTCATCCAAAAACAACTTGCACGTTTTTAATTAAATGAAAAAGGAATGGTGAAATATGCTTATTTAGCATACTTCCACCATTTTTTTTACAGCGCAATAGGAGGAAACTCATGAAAATCGCATTTTTATTTCCAGGTCA
>CAUUUT010000111.1:0-2788 GCA_963548485.1 uncultured Streptococcus sp. | reverse complement strand
AAAATATGAACTTACAAGAAGCGAAAAAAATCTATTTTAGACTGGTACAAGATTACAATTTATTTTTTATCAGTACAAAAGGGCCATCTTATTTTGGTACGATGTTCGGGGCAAAAGAAAATTATTATCGATTCGGTTTAATTCCTGATCTTGCGGAATTACTACCAGAGAAAGATAAAAAAGCAGTGCTGGAATTCACGGAAAGCATTATTGAGGGGATCGAGGAATATCGTAATAAGCGATTAGAATTGCAAGAAAGCATGGAGAAAATTTTGTCAAACAAATTCTTGACCAGTCGCCAAAAAGAAACGCAAGCAGTAAAATTCCATGATGAAGTAGTAACTTCTTTGAATAAGCTGGTAAAGAAAAATAAAAAATTATATGACAGACAATCTCAAGAATTTAGCTCAGTTTATGATATTTTGAAGCAAGTAAAAGAACAGCTAGACAACTTCGTAGACGATGATATTATTCCAGGATCTTTTGACTTGTATGGGAATTGCTACGAATGTTTAGAAGAGGATTATAGTTTAGAATTTGCTGATATGCTATACAAACCAGATATAGAACTAGCTAAGCGCGATTACCGGTATTACCAAGGCAAAGGAGAAGAACAATCTTACGGACGACATAATGAGCGAGTTTTGGAAGAAATTGGTCACTTGAGAGGGTGGAAGTTGCAAGAGTATTGGCAGAATAGAGGTTTTAAATCGCAAATCGAATGGCTTGCACAAAATCATGAAGATATGAAAGAGCAAGAAGAACTAAAATATATTGAAGGTTTGAAGAAAGACCTTGCTTATGAGCAGATGATGAAGTCTGAAGATGGTAGCGGTTTGTTTAAAAGAATTTTGAAAGGAATAACAAATGCAACAAATTAAAATAAAAGGCGCTATCATCTCAAACGATAGCATTCCAATGTATCAAGAAGCACAAAAAGAATATACCGCCTTAAAAGATATTCAAATTCCATTCCCTGATAGACCTTTAGAGGTTATTATTAATTCTGGAGGTGGTGACGTTTTTACAGGTAGCGAAATCTATAGCATGTTAAAAAATCATAAAGGACATGTTACTGTTAAAATCGTAGGTGTTTGCGCTAGTGCTGCAAGCATGGTAGCAATGGCAGGAGATACCGTAGAAATGAGCCCCACTGGATTGCTTATGATCCATAACGCAATGGGCTGGACTTTTGGGAATACTCAAGAGCATGAAAAACAAATCAAGTCGCTTGAAGAAGCTAACGACAGTATAGCAAAGGCTTATCAAAATAAAACAGGTTTACCACTTCCTGAAATCCGTGACTTGATGAAAGCAGAAACGTGGTTCTCATGTAATAAAGCTATTGAGTATGGCTTTGTTGACAAGGAAATGTTTGTAAACAGTATTTCTCAATCAATGGTTGCAAGTATCGTCCAACATTTGCCAGAACGTTATCAGTATGATTTTATGGAAAACGTAATTAAGAAGAATCAACATCTAATAAAACGTGATGAAGAGCAGAAACCAAAGGTTACAAATCTACAATACGGTCAGAAGTTAATGCTACTAGATCCAACTGGGCGAACAGTTGAAAAGAAATCTGAAAAATCATCTACGGCTCAAATGGTAAACATTGCCAAGAATGCGGAAAGGGTAGCTGAAGCCTATCTATTAAGTGCTAAAAAAAAGATTATAAGAACAGTCAATGAAGCTATTAGTCAATCAATACTAGAGGAACAAAACAATTCATATTTTGAAAAAGAAATTAGTAACGGCTATAGCCATGGTGATTATATTTATAAGGATGGCCAGACAATACCAGTTGCACGCAACCAACAACATTTTCAGGAAATGGCCGACAGAGTTAAAGGGATTTAAGATAGGTTTGCGCCTATCTTTTTCTGTATTTTTTTATGAATTCCTTGTTTTAAGGTAACGGTGAACTCATAAAACAGTATCTTATAAAACGCTTGATAGAGTAAGGAAGTAACTTGCAAAGCGAATTCAATAGAATGTGTAAAACAATGAATTCATAAGAGATTATAGAGGTACAAGAAAGCTGTTTTTAGTTCCGTTTTCTCAAAATAACAGGGTTTAGAAATTAGAAAAAAATTGTAAAACACCCCCCGGTATGAAAAAACGTGAAAATTTTCAGAAAACGGAACCGGTAGGTGCCCTCAACTGTCCAGATATTTAACGTTTTTTTTAAGGGGGTGGGGGGTAAGAGGGAAAAACTTGCTCAAAATTAGAAAATGAACAAGTTTTTATGTTATACTTGTACCAGGTACAGAGAAACAAAAAAGCACGTTTAACCGTGCTAGTTTCTTGCCTGCTGAACTCGTCAATATTACGCCCTTTTTAGGGCTCTTTTTTGTGGACTTTTTTAGGAACTTTCAAGAAAAACTAAGGCGAATTAATGCCAAAGTGTTTTTTAAAAAAGTCAGTATTTCCAATGGTTGAGCCTTAAAAATTTGACTTATAGAGTGTTAAATGATAGTATAGTCAAAGATAGTCAAGGTTCAAAGAAAGAGGTGGCGTTCTATGAGATTTAAAAATACATCAGACCATATAGAGGCCTATATCAAGGCGATTTTGGAGCAGTCGGGTATGGTTGAGTTGCAACGAAGCCAATTGGCGGATACCTTTCAAGTCGTGCCTAGCCAGATCAACTATGTGATTAAGACTCGATTTACTGAAAGCAGAGGCTATTTAGTTGAAAGTAAGCGGGGAGGTGGCGGTTATATTCGCATTGGTCGGATTGAATTCTCAAACCACCATGAAATGCTCCGCGATTTACTGTATTCGG
>CAUUUT010000110.1:0-2855 GCA_963548485.1 uncultured Streptococcus sp. | reverse complement strand
CATTCCTCCTTTGCATCAACGATTCGTTATGCCAATTTTTTATATATTTTTGTCGCAATCCATACAATTACAATCGCCATGAATAAAATTCCAGTTTCAGCGATTCCAGCTCCAACGACATTTCGTTGATAGAGCGCTGCAAAGAAATCCGCCATCATATGTAGTAAAACGGCACCGCATAAATATTTTTTATTCTCTGCGATAATACTGTAATACACGATGATGGTGCAGCCAATATGAATTGCCATTGAACTGATTCGTTCGAGAATCGTCATCACAGCTGTTTCAACATTAAACTGTGCCGCAGCTTGAAAACTTTGCATGGCGACAGCTGCATTCTTTTCGGTAACATGCAATGCCTTCAGCACAGAATCTACACTTCCATTCTGAAGCGATGTCGCAATCACTATGTAAAGCAGAATCACTGGAAGGACAACTGTTAGAATTTCAATTACTCCGTGCCCAATTCCATACAAAACTGCATTTTCACGGGTGCGATGCTTTTTCATAATGTATTTTAATACGATATAGCGACCACATTCTTCAAAAATACCTGCCATCATCATTCCATATAACACGAAGGCTACTGTATTTCCATTTAAAAACTGAGAAATCGGATTATCTGCAAGTAAAAAGAAATAATGGAAAACTGATTCAAGGATACGGGCAGAGACAATAAATCCTAATGCCCCAGCAATGAAATAACTGATTTTCACTTGACCTTTATGGCTTCTCATCCAATAAACAGTAGGTAAAATTCCTATTAACAGAAGCAAGACAATTGTCACGATTAATGAAGGAACCACAGTTGGTCCAAGAACGATATTATCAAATCCACTCATGCTTGTTCACCGTCCCAGATTTCAATGCAGAATCCTTTGTGGCCACAATGTGGACAAGTTAATTTCCGAGTTGTTGGTGTATGCTTAGCCAGTAAGGCCTCTTTCTTTCCTGGTTTAAATTCTTGATGACACTCAGGGCAAATATATTTAACGTGTTTATAATAATAGTTACATACCCAAATTAACCATACCGTCGCAAAAAGAGCCCATAGCGCAAATCCCCACCACATTCCTTTGAAAATCCAGAATGCAATCGACACCCACTGAAGCGCTCCGACCACCAATCCTGTTGAAAGTATAATCTGGTAAAGTTTTTTGAGTTGTTTTTTACCTTTCATCACTACTGCTATGTCCGCAATGGATTCAAGTGAGAAGGATTCTTTGTTTTGGACTGTCGACTGTAATTCACGCAATTTTTCCAATTGATCTTGTTTTTCTTGGATTTCTTCCATCAATAGGCTTTCCTGTTGTTCGATTAAAATCGAAATCACTTTTTCAGGATGCTCTTCTTCTAATAATTGAGAAATGGCATCGATAGGTACATCCACCTCTCGAAGAAAACAAATGACTTTTAGACGTTGAAGATCACTTTCAGAATATAATCTTCTTCCCCCTTCAGAAAGTTCTGTCGGAATTAAGATACCTCTTTTGTCATAATACTGAACGGTTCGAACGGTCACATTGCAAAGTTTAGCAAGCTCACCTGTCGTATATTTTGACATAGCTTTCACCTCCTTAATGCCTGCATATTACTACATTACGTAGCGTTACAAGCAATACCTGACGCTAGGGGATTTTTCGTTTTTCTATTAAAAACTATATTAAATACAAATTTTATTTTTGTCCATCTCTTTTAAGTAAGTTTTAAGTTCGTGGTGCAAAGTATAGTTATCCAAACGGAAAGGAGAAGCTCCCCCACCAGGCGAGCGGTGACAAACCATGAAAACTATCGTAATTATCCCTTCATATGAACCAGAGGAAAAATTAATCACTTTAACAGGGCAACTAATCGCCAAAGACTTAACAGTAGTCGTTGTCGATGATGGCAGCGGGGAGAAATATCTTCCTATCTTCAACCAACTCACAGGAGCGACCGTTTTGACGCATCCTGAAAACAAAGGTAAAGGCGAGGGTTTAAAAACAGCTTATCGCTATATTCAAGAAACGTACTCAGGCGAGGAAGTGGCCATAGTAACGGCAGACTCAGACGGACAACATAGTCCAAAAGACATCATGCGTATCGCCACTCGTGCAGCCCTTGAGAAAGACAGCCTTGTACTCGGCGTTCGAAACTTCGACGGAACCCACGTCCCACTGAGAAGTCGCGTCGGAAACAAAATCACGTTAAAAATTTTCGAGCTCACAAGCGGTACGAAAATTAGCGATACACAAACTGGCCTGCGTGGATTCTCAAGCACCCATTTAGAAAAAATGCTTGAAATCTCAGGATCACGTTTCGAATACGAAATGAATGTGTTGATGGTGTGGGCAAAAGAAAAACGCCCCTTCTGCGAGCTAGAAATTCAAACCATTTACGAGAATAAAAATGAGGGCTCACATTTTAATCCTCTTCGCGATTCATTCAGAATCTACAAAGAGATTTTCCAATTCGCCCTATCATCCATTCTCTCTTTTTTTCTAGACTACACCCTCTACGCCTTTCAAATCTTTATCGGCGTACCACTCGTGATCGCTAACGTCGTCGCAAGGGTGATTAGCGCAGGATTCAACTTCTTCGTGAATAAGAAGTTCGTATTCGCCAGCGACAAACCCGTTCTCAAAGAACTTGGCGGCTATATCCTACTGGCCAGCTTCTCATTAACGCTGAACACATTGATTTTAATGGGACTCAGCTACGGACTCGGTATCGGACCACTCGTTGGTAAAATCATCACCGAAATCGGGATGTTCTTCTTTAACTGGTTTGTACAAAAGAAACTGATTTTTGGACAAGAGAAAGGTGTGCATTATGTCAAATAACAAAAAAGGAAAATCACTTAGAAAAATCTTAAC
>CAUUUT010000109.1:0-2880 GCA_963548485.1 uncultured Streptococcus sp. | reverse complement strand
GCTTCTTCGTGTTGAGTGCGCACGTAATCTTTCATTAAGCTTGCACCTTCTTCTGATTGAAGCGTATCTAATAATGTTAATCCACCGAATACTTTACCCACAACATCTTTTTCTGCAGGTGATAAAGTTCTCCAGTCGTCTAAGTCATTTGATACTGGAATACGTGTATCTAACCAGAATTGCTCCGTTAGTTTTTCCCAAGTTAATTTATCGATCATGTCTTCAACTTGGTTCCAGTCAATCGCTTTATAGTACTCTACTGGTTGTGTAGATTTTTGAGAAAGAATCTCATTAAAATATCGTTTTGTACTCACGAGCTTATGTCCTTTCTTTCGTATTCCCATTAAATGCTGCAGCTTTCGCAAGCATTACTTCCGATTTCATCGTTGTTTTCTGTAAATGTACGTACATAGTAAATTGACTTGATGCCTTTATTCCACGCATAGTTACGTAAAATATTTAAGTCACGTGTTGTCATCTTGTTTGTACGTCCTTCTTTCCATTCATATAATCCTTCAGGAAGTTCTGAACGCATGAAGAGTGTCAAGCTCATTCCTTGGTCGATATGTTTTTGAGCTGCTGCGTATACGTCGATGACTTTACGCATATCGATATCGTACGCTGATTTGTAGAATGGTAAAGTGTCGTTTGATAAGAATGGAGCTGGGTAATAAGTCTTACCAGTCTTCTTCTCTTGACGTTCTTCAATTAAACGAGTGATTGGGTGAAGTGACGCACTTGTTTCGTTTACGTAGCTGATTGAACCAGTTGGCGCAATTGCTAAACGGTTTTGGTGATATAATCCACCGCTCATCACATCTTCTTTTAATTGTTTCCAATCTTCTACAGTTGGAATTGGAAGTTTTTCAAAGATTTTCTTCACTTTATCAGATTGAATTTGTACCTCTTCAGCGATATAGCTGTCGAAGTATTCACCTGTTGCGTATTTAGAACGTTCGAACCCAACGAATGATTGGCCGCGTTCTTTAGCAATCTTGTTACTTGCTTTCAATGTGTAGAAGTTCAACATTCTGAAGTATAAATCAGTTGCTTCGATAGACTCAGGTGAGCCGTATTCCATTTGATTTAATGCAAAGAATGTGTGTAATCCCATCGCTCCAAGACCAATTGTATGTGCTTTGCTGTTTCCGTTTTTAACGGTTGGAACAGCATCAATACTTGAGTGGTCTGTTACGAATGTTAACGCACGAACGGCTACATCGATAGAGCGTTCGAAGTCAGGAGATTTCATTAAGTTCACGATGTTTGTTGAACCTAAGTTACAGCTAATATCTGTTCCTAAGTGTTCATACTCTTGAGCATTGTTAATCACTGAAGGTTCTTGAACTTGTAGGATTTCAGAACATAAATTACTCATGATAATCTTTCCATCGATTGGGTTGACACGGTTTGCTGTATCGATGTTCACCACATATGGATATCCAGATTCTTGTTGTAATTTACTAATTTCATTTTCTAAGTCACGCGCACGTAATTTAGATTTACGGATTTCAGGGTTGTTTACCATGTTGTCATATTCTTTAGTGATGTCCACATATGAGAATGGCACGCCGTAAATACGTTCCACATCATATGGACTGAATAAGTACATGATGTCGTCGTTTTTGATTAATTCATAGAATTTATCTGGAACAACAAGACCTAGTGACAATGTCTTCACACGCACTTTTTCATCCGCATTTTCTTTTTTCGTAGATAAGAACGATACGATATCTGGGTGGAATACGTTTAAGTAAACCGCACCGGCACCGTTACGTTGACCTAATTGGTTTGAGTAGCTGAAACTATCTTCTAATAATTTCATAATTGGAACAACACCGCTTGATGCATTCTCAATTTTCTTGATTGGGTCACCTGCTGCACGAACGTTAGACAAGCTTACCCCTACTCCTCCCCCAATTCTTGATAATTGAAGAGCTGAGTTGATTGTACGACCGATACTGTTCATGTCGTCTGTTGTTTGAATTAAGAAGCATGAAACGAGTTCCCCACGACGTTTTCTTCCGGCATTCAAGAATGTTGGTGTTGCTGGTTGGTAACGTTGTGTAATCATTTCTTCTGCTAAATCATGTGCTAATTGCTCATCGCCATCCGCTAAGAAAAGAGCGTTAAATACAATACGATCTTCAAAACGTTCTAAGTAACGTTGACCGTCATTTGTCTTCATTGCATATTGTTTGTAGAACTTAAATGCAGACATGAATGAACGGAAACGGAATTTTTTCTTGTACGTTTCTTTCATTAATTTCTTAACGAATTTACGATTGTATTTTCCTAAGAATTCTGCTTCTAAATAATCGTGTTCGATTAAGTAATCTAGTTTTTCATCTAATGTATAGAAGAAAACTGTATTTGGGTTTACGTGTTCTAAGAAGAACGCACGAACCGCTTCACGATCTTTATGCAATGGAATTTTCCCATCAACTGGACGGTTTAACTCATTGTTTAATGCGAAGTATGTAACTTCTTGAGTCTTGTTCATTAATTTTGGACTATCCAATCTCTCTCACCTTTTCTATTAGTATTTGTACATCTTTATCTGTACCTTGATTTTCAAAGCAATGCAGTAGCGGAATCCCATATTTAGACGCCAACTCTCTGGAATTTGAACAAAAACTCGTATTGAAATTGCGATTCCCTGAACCAGCAACTCCCTTTAATAGGGTTTGGTTCTCTCCAAATTCAATAAATTCATAAAAAAAATTCGCCACTTGCTCTCCATAAGTTGGTGTAATGACGATATAAGGTTCTTCCATTTGGCATACGGGATTTTTCTTAGAAATTTCGACAAAATCCCAGCCTAATTTTTTTACGAATTGTCTTGTTTTTCCAGTTAGTGATAAATAAACGACTTTCACA
>CAUUUT010000108.1:0-2883 GCA_963548485.1 uncultured Streptococcus sp. | reverse complement strand
ATACGAGATAATTCTAATAATGTTTTACCAGGTAATGTCATTTCAAAAGTCAATGCATCACTTCCAGCTGGCATTTGTAGTGGAATGATCCGTTGGCTTAAACGGTGAGAGTCTGTTGCGACTGCTTTTAATTGGTTGTCTTTAATCACCATATGAATCCCTGTTAAGATTGGACGAGATTCTGCAGTTGAAACAGCAACAGCAGTTTGTACAATCACTTGTCTAAATAATGGAACAGGAATAGTGATGACATGATTTTTTTCGATTTCTGGTAATTGTGGATAATCCACTGCTGATAATCCATTTAATGTAAATGATGCATTACCTGCTGTAATTGTTGCTTGTAATTGATCATTTGTTTCAAGTGTGAATACATTTAAAGGTAATTTTTTAACGATTTCTCCAAAGAAACGAGCAGGAAGAACGATGCTACCTGGTTCTTGGACTGTTAATTGTAATTCTTCGTCTTCGATTGGTAAGAATACTTCGATAGAAACTTCTGAATCACTACCTGTTAATGTTAATCCTTCTTCACTTGCAACTAATTTAATCCCTGTCAAAATCGGAATTGTTGTTTTTGATGGAATTGCACGTTGCACATCTACAAGATTTTTTAAGAATCCTTGTCTGTTTACTGAAAATTTCATAACTGCCTCCTTTAGGGTGTGCTTTTATATTTAATTTATTTATTAATAAAATAGTAATAGTAGTAGGGCCTGTGTATATTGTGGAAAAGTCCATTTTCCTTATAACAGAGACCATTTTTAATTGTGGATAACCATTGTGGAAAACTCCACCGTTTTATGGCACTTATCCACAGCTTAATAACCGAGCGAATGCTTGATTTCATTAATCACGCGAATCGTTTCTGGATCATCTTTGGCTTCTTGGCTAATTTTTTCATAGGCGTGAATAACCGTTGAGTGGTCACGACCAAAATCAGCACCAATCTTTTGAAGAGAAACACGTGTTAATTCACGAGAAAGATACATCGCGATTTGACGCGGTTGAACCATTGTCTTCGTTCTTTTCTTTCCTTTAATATCTTCTACTGTAATATTGTAGTATTTCGCAACGGCGCTTTGGATATCATGAACGGTAAGAAGCTTCTCGTCGCCTCCAGGAAGGAACGATTGCAACGCTTCTGCAGCCAAGTCTGTTGAAATATCTTGTCCTACCATAACGGAGTACGCTTGAAGACGCATTAGAGCTCCTTCTAATTCACGGACGTTTGATTGAATATGACCTGCGACATAACTCAACACTTCAATAGGAATATTAAATCCGAGTGTTTGTGCTTTATTTTGTAAGATTGCAATACGCGTTTCTAAGTCTGGTGGCGTAATATCTACGGATAAACCAGATACGAAACGAGATACAAGACGTTCTTGTAATTCTTTAATTTCCGTTGGTTGACGGTCACTTGTTAATACGATTTGTTTTTGGTTATTGAAAAGCGCATTAAATGTATGGAAGAACTCTTCTTGAGTCGCTTCTTTTTTCGCTAAGAATTGAATATCATCGACTAGTAAGATATCCACATTACGGTAACGATTGCGGAATTCTTGCGGTGTCTTTGATCCAATCGAAGCAATCATTTCATTCATAAACTCTTCACTCGTCACGTATTTGACACGTGCGTTTGGATGGCTCTTCTTATATTTATTCCCAATCGCTTGCATTAAATGAGTTTTTCCAAGTCCTACACCTCCATAGAAGAAAAGAGGGTTGTAGGTATTACCAGGATTGTCCGCAACGTAATGCGCGGCAGCCGTGGCCATTTGATTTCCTTTCCCAATAATGAAAGTTTCAAATGTATATTTAGGATTCAAATGCGAGTCTTCCTCGATGGCAACCATTGTTGGAGTTTCAGGAATATTTGGTTGAATTTCTTCGACTCCTTGGTGAAATGGAGTGGTTACTTGCGCTTCATCTTCTGAATCAATAAAACGTGGTTCAAACGATTGTCTAAAGTAATCATATCCAATTTCCATAATGTCTCTGATGAGGTTATCTTGCCAATATCTCGCAAATGTCTTAGAAGGCACTTTAATATAGAGAATATTTTGTTCAATTCGAATCGGTTCAGCTGGTTTAATCCAGTGATTAAAGGTAAATTCGGAATTTGTTTTTTCAAAGTGTTCTAATAAAAGTTTCCAAAATTCTTGGATGGAATTCATAAATGCACCTCCTTATATCGTTTTCAAGATTCTAATCCATTAAACAGTGTACCATCTTTCCAAAAAGTTTTCCACAATCGGATGGAGAAAATCACAAAAAAAGTCAATTTTTGATAACTTTATCCACAAAACGGTGGATAAGTTGAAGAAAAAAGTGAATATTCACAGAGATATGCACATAAAAAAAGCAGTTATAAACAATAAAGAAAGTTGATATAAAAGGATTTTAATAGAGTTATCCACCATTGTGTATAATTTTTGTAAACAGATTGTTATTTTGTGGATAAATTGTTTATAAGTATGTGGAAATCGTCTTTTATGCAAAAAAACTATCCACCATCGATGTGAATAACTAAAAAAATAGAACAAAATAGACAGTTATTTGTAGAAATTTTTAGAGGGATTATGTTATGATACTTCAGTAATTTAGTGATTAGATAGTTTATATTGACAAGTAAACATTTTATATTTATAATGTACTAGACTGTCTAGGGAGACTAGATATTTCATTTACAGTAGGAGGTGCACACGAATGAAAAGAACATATCAACCAAGCAAACGCAAACGTCAAAAAGTTCACGGATTCCGTAAACGTATGAGCACAAAAAATGGCCGTAGAGTATTAGCAAGCAGACGCCGTAAAGGTAGAAAAGTTTTAGCAGCTTAGATCACTGAACGTCTCAGTGGTCTTTTTTTTTAAAAA
>CAUUUT010000107.1:0-3041 GCA_963548485.1 uncultured Streptococcus sp. | reverse complement strand
CCTACGGTATACTTCATCGCATTATCGAGTAAAATACGAATCAATTCCGTCATTGCACTCTTATTCGTTGTGACAATCGTTTGTGCCTCACCAGTAAATTCCACCCGGAGTCCTTTTTCATTTAAGACTGGTAAAATCTCTTCAACGATTCCTTTCGTAACAGCTACTAAATCCACTTCTTCTTTTGTCGTAGCTGCCTCTCCTTCATCGTACCTTGAAAGAAGTAACATCTGTTCTACGAGAGAGTTCAGACGTTTAATTTGGCGTTTGTTGCTGTCGACAAATTTAGCATCTGTCCCCATCATTGCTAGTAAATCCGTATTCGCTGAAAGAACGGCTAAAGGCGTCTTAATCTCATGACTCGCATTCGCCACGAATTGTTGCTGACGCTCCACGTTTTCAACAAACGGACGAATCGCTTTCTTCGATAGTAAACGGACGAGGACATACACGACCGCTAAGCATAAAATAAATACGATGAAAGTGACCATCAACAATCTCGTATTCTGCTGCACTTCACGATTGGCATCAACCAATACAACCATTGTTTCTGTATCCGTTCTGGAGACTTGATATCTTAAACTTCCGTCCCAGCCATAAATCGCATTTTCTTTTTCAACACGAAGGGCGATTTCTTTCAACGTAGCTGCGTCAACCGACACTAACCGGGATTGGTCTACCGATTGAACAGTATCGTTTGAGATTCTTACAACTGCATAACGAGTGGACAATTGGTCATCTTTCCCAAACTTCTCACCTTTTGGCATTCCGTAAACTGGATGTTCTTTCGGTTCTTTCATATCGGGTGCATCGGGAAACTCACCATTATTATCAATTAACATCGTGGATACACGGTCTACTTGCGCCACCGATTGTTTATAGTTCACAAAATTTACGGCAACGAGCACAATGAATAGCACTGCCGTAAACGACATCATCGCACTTTTGACAAAACTTTTTTGAAGTTGTTTAAACATGCACTCCCTCATTTCAACGTTTTTATTGAATCAGATCATTCTTATATTAGGCTTCCACCATCAATTGATAGCCAAGACCACGTGCAGATTTAATCGTCACGTTCGCCTCAATACTGGTTAATTTCTTACGAAGAGAGGAGATATTCACCCACACGACATTGATTTCAGCGTCTGAGTCAAGTCCCCATACTTTTTCCATAATTAACTCGGTAGACAATACTTGATTACTATTCATCATAAAGTATTCCATCAATTGAAACTCTTTATTATTCAATAACACTTGTCCACTAGCAGATTGCATCGTGAACTTATCGCGATTTAATTCAACATTTCCAACCGTCATCACGGACGATACGAAAACATTTGGACGGCGAAGTAGTGATTTCACACGCGCTAATAATTCAGGCGCTTCGAACGGTTTCGTTAAATAATCGTCGGCACCTTCTTCCAATCCTGTAACCTTATCTTCTAATTGGCTTTTGGCTGTGAGCATCAGTACTGGCGTTGTATTTCCACCTGCGCGTAATTCACGCACCACTTCGATTCCTGATTTCTTCGGCATCATGACATCCAGTAAAATTAAATCATATGGTGTTGATTCAGCATAAAACAGTGCGTCCGCCCCGTCGTGAACGACTTCCACACTATATTTTTGCATTTCTAACATCATTTTCAGCGCTTCTGCTAAATCAATTTCATCTTCTGCTACTAAAATTCTCATAGGTTTACCTCTTCTTTTTTCTTCAGTATACGTTTCGTACTTAAAATTTACTTAAACCGAGTCCTTACATGTATTTGCAAATGAGACGAGTAGCTCACGCAATTGTTGTTTTTGGTTGCAGTCCAATCCACGCAATGTATGTTCCATCATTTGATGTTGCGCCGGAATTAAATCATCGAGCAACTTCTTCCCTTTTTCTGTTAATGAAATATGCTTCGTCTTCCAGTCTTTCTCAATCGCAATCAATTCCAACTTGTCTAAATGACGAATGCAGTGCGTAATATTCCCCTGCGTCAAATTCAACGTTTGCGCAATTGTCTTTTGATCCATCGTTTGATTTCGGAAAATCAGATGTAACACTTCAAAATGAGTTGGATTCAACCCCACTTCTTTTAATGACATCGAAAAAGTTTTCAAGTTCTCATTGTAGATTTTCATAATCATCATCCAAATCTCATGAGACACATTCATTTTTTCGCATTCTGTAACCATACAAACACCTCTTTCACCGTTTACTTTACTATTGAAATGACCTTCTGTCAAACTCTCTCTCCATCCTAGCCCCTTCTTTTTCTCCTCCTAGCTCCTAAGGAAATTGGATGAACTATAACCGCGTTCCTTTACTGAAAAAGATCAAGAAAAATGGGCGCCTTTAATGAACAGCACACACTTTTTCTTCTCCTCCGCCCGCCCTTTAAAATGGTTTAACCGAAACCAGGTCTATTTACTGAAAAAGAGTAAGATAAACGAGTGCCTTCAAATTCTATAGTAGTCATTGTAGCGGTTGTAATCGATATGAATTACTGACACTTGGAATTTATTCCTAGTGTCAGTTTGAAGCTCGATAGACCTGAGACCTAGGCTCAGGTCGGTACAGCACTAATGACTACTATAGAGTTATTTGAAGGCACGAAGTATCTTACTCTTCCCCCTTCTAGCTCCTAGGAAAATTGGTTTAACTGAAACCAGACTTATTATTAGTAAAGCACGATTCCCTTTACCAGAAACCCGTGAAAAGCAGACATCTCTTCTTCCTCCATCATCATATTAAAAGGTTTAACCGAAACTAGATCTCTTATTGGTAAAGTACGAGTGCCTTTGGATTCTGTAGTAGTGATAATAGCGAGTGCAACCAATGTGAATTACTGACACTTGGAATTTATTCCTAGTGTCAGTTTGAAGCTTGGTAGGAGTTGAGACCTTAGGCTCAACCCGTTGCAGCTATTATTTCTACTACAGAGACATCCAAAGCGCACGAAGTGCTTTACCCTTAATTTATTCCAAACAAAAAAAGAGCCCTGGTTTCAGGTTAAACCAGGACTCGGAAAGCACAATTTCCCTAG
>CAUUUT010000106.1:0-3059 GCA_963548485.1 uncultured Streptococcus sp. | reverse complement strand
CACTTGACCTATTCAACCACACATTCAAATACGATGAATCATTACAAATTATTGAATCAGCGTTAGAACAAGTGGAACCAGGTGCTGGTAACCGAGTACGTCAAAACTACCAAGCAGAAAAGAATAATAGCTTATTCTTCTAATAGGAAAACTACTAAACCACGTGAGTGAAAGCTCACGTGGTTTTTTTATGCAATAAAAAATATCAGATATCGTATCATATTCAAGTTTTTCGGATAGAAAATCTATATTTCTTTATTCGGGGTAGGCGTATACTAAGTACAGATGAAGGAGGGGTAAGATGGATTTAGTATTTATGGGTAGCGTATTTTTGGCGGGGCTTTTATCGTTTTTTTCACCCTGTGTTTTACCGCTATTTCCGGTATATTTTGGAGTCTTAATGAGTGAACAAGATGGAGCGCATATTAAAATTGGGAAGTTTTCTATTTATTGGAAACCAATGATTCGGACATTGATATTCATAGCAGGAATCTCAACGGTCTTTTTCTTTCTCGGATTTGCAGCAACTATCTTAGGAAGCTTGATATACAATGCGTGGTTCAATATTTCATTAGGAGTCATGATTGTAATTTTAGGCTTGCATCAGATGGAATTCTTTCAATTTTTATTTTTAGAAAAACAAAAGACTGTACAGTTTGAAATGAAGAATCAAAAGTCTTTATGGAGTAGTTACTTACTAGGGCTTAGTTTTAGTTTTGGTTGGACACCTTGTGTAGGTCCTGTACTCAGTGCAGTGTTGTCATTAATTTCAACACAACAAGCTAGTCCTTATTATGGAGTATTTTTATTATGTCTCTATATTCTTGGATTATCTATTCCATTCTTAATACTATCGATTGCGTCAACTTTGGCATTTAAAGTATTCAATCTTGCAAAAAAACGTTTAATGTTATTAAAAAAACTTGGTGGTTTAGTGATTGTGTTGATGGGCTTAGCTATTATTTGGGCACAGTTGCCACAAATACTTCACTAATGAAAAGGAGAAATCATGATGAAAAGAAAATTAATGTTAGCAGTATTTAGTACATTTTTATTAGCTGCTTGTCAAAACTCACAAATGGGTATGGATAAAATGGATATGAAATCTACTACTGAAGAAATGGGAAAAATGAGCGAGCAAAAGACAGAAAATAAAGATTCAATGAATGGAACAATGGGGATGGATGAAGTGAGTGGTTATACATTTAAAACTCTAGATGGAAAAGAAGTTTCTCTTGCAGATTATAAGGGAAAGAAAATTTATGTAAAATTTTGGGCTTCTTGGTGCCCAATCTGTTTAGCAGGACTTGCAGATATCAATCAATTAGCGGACATGCCTCCTAAAGATGCAGTTGTTCTAACCGTTGTTGCACCAGGTGTGAATCGCGAAAAGAATTTAGAGGACTTTAAGGAATGGTTTTCAGGATTAGAGTACAAAACTCTTCCAGTTTTAGTAGATAACGACGGTCAATTTTTAAAGAAATTAGGAATCGTTGGGTACCCATCTTCAGCTTTTATTGATGCAAATGGAAAAGTAGTAAGAGTACAACCTGGACACGTAACGAATGAGGATATCGTGAAGACTTTAGAAACACTATAGATGAGGGGGAGCAGAATGGATAAAAAATTAATGATTGCAGTTGTTGTATTTCTTATTTTCTTAGCGGGAGCTTTGTATTTTGGTAAAGGAAATACAGTAGCCAGTTCTTCTGAATCAGAATCCATCTCAAAAAAGGTGACGAATCTGATTGAAAAAGAAGAGACAAAATCCGATACAAAAAAGGAGGCAACAAACGTGAAAGAAATCTATTTAGCAGGTGGATGTTTTTGGGGACTTGAGGAATACTTTTCAAGAATCAATGGGGTCATCGATGTTGTCAGTGGTTACGCCAATGGGAATGTTGAAACAACCAATTATCAACTCATCCACAGTACAGATCATGCAGAGACAATTCATGTGACTTATGATGCCGATAAGGTCTCTCTTAGAGAATTATTATTATACTACTTTAGGGTTATTGATCCATTTTCAGTGAATAAGCAAGGGAATGATATGGGTCGACAATATCGTACAGGAATTTATTATGCAGATGAAGCGGATAGTGCAATTATACAAGAAGTCATGAAAGAAAAAGAAGAACAGTTTGGAAAGAAATTAGCGGTTGAAACAGAAAAGCTACGTCATTTCGTGGTTGCTGAAGACTACCATCAAGATTACCTAAAGAAACATCCCAACGGCTATTGTCATATCGATGTGAGAAAAGCTAATGATCCAGTGATTGATGTGAATAAGTATCCACTTCCTGATGAAGAAACATTAAAGAAAACATTGACGAAGGAACAATATGCCGTAACTAGAGAAAACCGTACGGAATTAGCATTCTCAAATCAATATTGGAATAATCATGAAAAAGGAATTTATGTGGATGTAGCAACAGGAGAGCCACTCTTTTCTTCACGAGACAAATTTGATTCTGGATGCGGATGGCCAAGTTTCACGAAGCCAATTTCTTCAGAAGTAGTCACTTATCATGAAGATAATAGTTTTAATATGAAACGAGTGGAAGTAAGAAGTCGTATTGCAAATTCTCATTTAGGTCATGTGTTTGAAGATGGTCCAAGTGATAAAGGTGGATTACGCTTCTGTATTAATAGTGCTTCTATTAAGTTCATTCCTCTAGATGAAATGGATGCTCAAGGATATGGCTATTTGAAAGATTTTGTTGAATAAAGATGAGGTGCTTTAGAGGAGAGGGATTATGGATGAAGATTTCTCTCATTTAAAGCACTTTTTTAGGTAAATCGTACTCGAAATCGTGCGATGAAAGAGTATAATAGGAACAGGAGGGGATTTTATGTATTCGATCTTGATTGTAGAAGATGAACCGATTATTCGAAAAGGGATTGCTTCGCTTGTAGATTTTGAAAGTTTGGGAATTTCAACGATTCAAGAAGCAGAAAATGGGGAGCAGGCGCTCACAATGATTCAAGAGCATACGCCTGATATTTTATTGACGGATATTAATATGCCAAAAATGGATGGAATTACATTGGCGCAA
>CAUUUT010000105.1:0-3070 GCA_963548485.1 uncultured Streptococcus sp. | reverse complement strand
AAAATGAAATGAAAGAAAAACAAAATCCGATTGTTTTTATCCAAAATCCAGAGACTATTCGTCTTTTGACAAAATTCTCAACAGAACCACATGAACGAATTGTAGCTCTCGTATATACACCAGGTGCTACTCCGCTACTCTTCGTTCCAGCGTTAGAACATCAAGTCGCTCAAAAAGCAGAGCCCGACTTTATCGTGAAGAGTTATCAAGACCATGAAGATGGTTGGAAACTGTTATCTGATGCCATTAAGGAACACTTCCCACCCAAAGAGAACTTTGCAGTAGAAAAAGTGGACTTCTCACTCTTTGTCGCTGAGCAATTACAAAAGCACTTCCCTGGTATTCAGTTCTCAGTAGACTTAACACCAGTGGTTCAACAACTTCGTCTCGTAAAAGACGCCGAAGCCATCAATAAACTTGTCTACTCAGGGACCTTTGCCGATAAAGCGATTGAAATTGGAAAGAAAGCCTTGAAAGTTGGCATTACAGAACGTGAAGTCGTTGCCATTATCGAATTCGAAATGAAAAAACTAGGTGTCTCTCAAATGAGCTTTGATACAATGGTGCTCTTTGGAGACCACGCTGCGGATCCTCATGGTGAACCTGGCGACCGCACCCTTAAAGAAAACGAATGGGTCCTCTTTGACCTCGGAACGATGGTTGATGGTTACGCAAGTGATATTACTCGTACTGTCTTCTTTGGAAGTGACAGCGCGAAAGACCCACGCCATCAAGAAATCTACGATATTGTGCAAAAAGCCCACGACACAGCTATCCAAGCAGTTAAACCTGGTATGAAAGCTAGCGAAATTGATAAAATCGCTCGTGATATTATCGCAGAAGCTGGATATGGTGAATACTTTATCCACCGCCTTGGTCATGGAATCGGCCAAAGCGTTCATGAGTTCCCTTCGATTATGGAAGGAAACGATATGGAACTCGTTGAAGGAATGTGCTTCTCGGTTGAACCTGGTGTCTATATTTCAGGTGACTACGGTGTTCGTATCGAAGACTGCCTAGCCGTTACAAAAGATGGTGCAAAACTCTTCACATCTGTTAAATACGACTTCTAAATAACAAAAGAAAAAGCCTGGGGAATTCCCCAGGCTTTCGTTATTTATAAATGAAATTAAGCTTCTTCTTTAACGTCTTCTGCTTTTTCTTTAACTTCTTCAGCTTTATCTTTAACGTTTTCTGCTAATTCAGCAACTACTTCAGCTGATTCTTCTTTGTGTTTAGCAAAGTTTTCTTTTACTTTACCAACTGTTTCGTTAAATTGACCTTTTAAGTTTTCAGTTTGAGCTGCAACTTGTTCTTTTAAGTTTGCTGCTTGTTTAGAAACTTGTTCTTTTAATTGGCCAGCTTGTGATTGTAAGTTAATACGAATATCATTTGTTGAAGTTTTAGCTACTTCTGCGAATTCACACCCTTTTGCACGTGCGATTTCACCATATTCTGATAATTGTTCTTTATAGCGATCTGCTTCTTTCGCTAAGTCTTCACGTAATTCTTTACCTGATTTTGGTGCAAATAATAAAGCTGTTACTGCTGCTGCAGATGCTCCGATAAATGCTCCTAATAAAAATCCGCCTGATTTACTCATGTTCAACACTCCGTTTCGTTATTTTACTTTTTTCTTCTTTGAAAGAATTGTTCTTCCAAAATTAAATGCCGCAACTGCACGGCTTGTTTTTGAAAGCTTCACTGCTTTTGTTGCTAGATTACGAGATGATGTATTTACATCTGAAATCGTCACACCTAAATCGCCTGCCGCTATAAACAACGGATTTGTCACTTTAAGTTTGCCGTTCACGTCATCTACGAGTACATTTGCTTTATTTAATAATCCTTCAACTTCAATTGAAAGGCTATCAACATCTTTTGTAATGACTTCTAATGAATGATTCACGTTATCAACGGTTTTATTTAATCTTGATAAAATCGGTGATACTTTGACAATTACAAAAACCACTAATGCTAATAAAGCACATGCAGCAATTAAAGCAGCAATCTCAACACCTGTCATTGAGCCATTCCTCCAATCTTATAGTATAAATTAATGATAACACTTTCTTTCAAAAAATACCATAATATTAGTACTTGAAACTGCCCTACTTTCAATCATTTTTTACATATGGTACACTAATTTTATTACTAGTAAAGGGTGACAATTATGCACAATATCTTATGGATCGATTCCATCTCAAATTTCTTTACCAATTACTGGAATTCCTTTGATTGGGAATCCATTTTATCGAATATCTTTACGAAATTATTATCATTAATCTTATTATTCTTAGTTTTCTACTTTGGGAAGAAGTTTCTACATTATCTATTTAAGAAAACCATTCTCTCCTCTGTAAAAATCGTAGGTCAAAATGAAAATAGACAAAAAACAATCGTGAAGCTCTTAGAAAATATGCTCGATTATTTCCTATACTTCATCTTAATCTACTGGATTCTCTCTATTATCGGTGTTCCAATCTCGAGCTTACTCGCTGGGGCAGGAATCGCCGGGGTTGCTCTTGGTCTTGGCGCACAAGGTTTCCTATCAGATGTGATTAACGGTCTCTTCATCCTACTGGAACGTCAATTCGAAGTTGGAGACGCTGTTCTTATTAACAACATCGCTGGAACTATTGCAAGCGTCGGTGTCCGTACTACACAAGTTCGTGGATACGACGGAACACTTCACTACATTCCAAACCGCAATATCACGGTTGTCAGCAACCAATCCCGTGGAAACATGCGTGCTTTAATCGAATTACCTTTAAATAGCAACGTAGATTTAAAATCCGTTTACTCCATCATTGAAGAAATTAATAATCAATACACAAGAACCGACGAAGCTCTCACGGCTCCGCCAAAAATCGTTGGACCACAAACTAAGCCAAATGGTCAATTTGTATTCACCATCGCTCTAATGACAAAAAACGGTTTGCAACAGGCAACCTACCAACGCTATTTAACGCTCTATCAAGAAGCACTACTAAAACAAGGCATCGACCTCTCATCACCTGTCATCCCATATACAACCAACTAAAAAAGAAGGCCTCGCGCCTTCTTTTTT
>CAUUUT010000104.1:0-3091 GCA_963548485.1 uncultured Streptococcus sp. | reverse complement strand
TAGGGAAAGATACAATGACAGGTCACTGGGAATTAATGGGATTAAATATTAAAACTCCTTTCCGTGTATTCCCTGATGGTTTCCCACAAGAATTATTAGACCGTATTTCTGAGTTTTCAGGAAGAGGAATTGTATGTAACTTACCATATAGTGGAACAGCCGTTATTGATGACTACGGTAAACATCAAATGGAAACAGGCGATTTAATCGTTTATACTTCTGCAGACCCTGTAATGCAAATTGCAGCGCACGAAGAGATTATTCCACTGGAAGAGTTATACCGTATTTGCGAATATGCTCGTGAAATTACAAAAGACGATCCATACATGATTGGTCGTATTATCGCGCGTCCTTATGTAGGTGAACCAGGCAACTTCCAAAGAACTTCAAACCGTCATGACTATGCGTTAAGTCCATTTGGCGAAACAACATTAGACTTCTTGAAGAAAGATGGCTTTGATGTGATTGCAATCGGTAAAATTAATGACATCTTCAACGGGCAAGGAATTACTGAATTCGTTCGTACAAAAGACAATATGGATGGCGTTGATAAACTAGTAGAAGTATTGAAGAAAGACTTCACTGGTATGAGTTTCTTAAACTTAGTAGACTTCGATGCGGTTTATGGACACCGTCGTAATACGAAAGGATACGGCGAAGCGCTTGAAGCGTTTGATGCTCGTATTCCAGAAATTGTAGAAAATATGCAAGAAGATGATTTATTAATTATTACTGCTGACCACGGAAATGACCCAACATTCAAAGGGACAGACCACACTCGTGAGTACATTCCAGTGTTAGCCATCAGTAAATCATTGAAACACCCAACACACTTACCACAAGGACACTTCAGCGATATCGCAGAAACAATCAGCGAAAACTTTGGTGTTGCGTCAACTGGTAACGGAACAAGTTTCTTAAAAGAATTAAACTAATATAGAAAGAGGGAACAACATGAGCAAATACGAACAATTAGTTGAAACAAAAACGTTTTTACAAGAAAAAGGCATTGGTCACATTGACTTTGGAATGATTTTAGGATCAGGTCTTGGTGAACTTGCTGGAGAAGTAAAGAACCCATTAATCTTTGACTATAAAGATATTCCAAACTTCCCAGTATCAACAGTAGTCGGTCATGCTGGCCGTCTTGTATATGGTGAATTAGAAGGAAAATTCGTTTTAATCATGGATGGACGTTTCCACTACTATGAAGGTTACGATATGGAAACAGTAACGTTCCCAATTCGTTTAATGAAACTATTAGACGTTGAAACCATTATCGTTACAAACTCTGCAGGTGGTGCAAACCCAACATTTGAACCAGGGGACTTAATGATTATTACAGATCAAATTAACTACACTGGTACAAACCCATTAATCGGACCAAACGACGACCGCTTTGGACCTCGTTTCCCTGATATGAGCCACGCGTACCACGAATACGGACAAGAAGTGGTTCGTAAAGCAGCGAAAGAATTAAACATCAATATTAAAGAAGGAGTATACATGGGATACTCTGGACCAACTTATGAAACACCAGCAGAAATTCGCTTTACGCAAGCTATTGGCGGAGATGCTGTAGGGATGTCAACAGTTCCTGAAGTAATTGTAGCAAACCATGCTGGAATTAAAGTAATTGGGATTTCATGTATCACAAACTTAGCTGCAGGAATGCAAGCAAACTTAAACCATGAAGAAGTGGTAGAAACAACACAACGCGTTAAAGAAGTGTTCAAATCATTGGTTCGTCGAGTACTTGTTTTATATTAAGAGACGAACCTCGAGGAGGAATGAATTTGTTAGTACCTTATTCAGCAACGAATAAAAAAATTGCAATGGGATTGCTTTCCTACATCCCAGAATTCAAGGACTTTAAACGATTGCAAGAGGAAATTGAAGAAATCGCGACAAATCCATCCATCAAATGCTGGCTCTGGAAAGAGTCTGAAAGCGATAATTTTATCGGATTGATTGGCGGAGAAAGTACAACAGACACAATTGTAATTAAATACTTATCGATTTCACCTTCGTTCCGTGGGGAAAATAAAACATTCCAAATGTTAGAAGATTTAACAAAGATGGAAGATAAAGTATTAAGCGGAACGATTGAAACAAGCGTCATTCTCGCAAAATGGAATAAACATCGTGTAAGTGAGGGACCATGGAAGATTTAACGATTAAAGTAGCTGAATACGAAGGACCGATGGACGTCCTCTTGCATCTGATTCGTGAGATGAAAATTGATATTTACGATATTCCGATGAATGAATTAACAAAGCAGTATTTGAACTTTATTCATTCGATGAAAACGTTGGAATTGGAAGTGGCAGCTGAATATTTAGTAATGGCATCAACCTTATTAGAAATTAAAGCGAGAATGCTTCTTCCAAAACCAAAGTTAGAAGAGTTGGACGAAGATGGAGAACCCATTGTGGAAGATCCTCGTGACCAGCTGGTGCAACAACTATTGGAATATCAACAAATTAAAGAAAATGCCAAAAAACTTGAGGAGCTCTCTTTCCTAAGGGGATTACACTTCGGGAAAGAAGCGAGTGACTTGTCTTCGATGCAAGAGATTATCCCTTTGAAAGAAGGAGAAGTGACCACTCAAGATTTATGGAATGCGTTAAAAAAATTAGCGCGTAAGAATATTGCAAAAATGCCGCTTAAGGCTAATATTCAACATGAAACGCATACGGTTGAAGAATTAATGGATTCGATTATTTCAAAAATTGAGCATACAGATAAGAAACAAGTTCCTTTTGAGGAATGTTTCCCTGCCTTCAATCGACATGCGATTACAACAACGTTTTTAGCGATGTTACAGCTTGTTCGTGAACATCGTGTCCGTTTTATTCAAAGTTCTCCGTATGAGGATATTTTGATTGAGAAAAGACAAGAAAAGGAGAAAGAGAGTGACTAATTACATTTCAGTACTAGAAGGCTTACTATTTGTGGCTGGAGATGATGGGATATCATTAGAAGAAGCAAGCTATATTTTGGAACTCGAAAGAAGCGCGGTTCGTCAGCTATTAGATGAATTAAAGAAACGCTTAGAAGATGAAAATAGTGGATTAGAGCTTCTTTTGAC
>CAUUUT010000103.1:0-3107 GCA_963548485.1 uncultured Streptococcus sp. | reverse complement strand
CAGTCGCACATTGCCAATTGACATACAATACGACTTTCCCAATGTTTGGTAAGGTAAAAGTTAATGGGCCTGAAACACATCCATTATTTGCGTTATTAAAGAAAGAAACTGCTGGTCTTCTCGGCGAAAAGGTTAAATGGAACTTTACAAAATTCCTCGTAGCAAAAGATGGAACGATTTTGAAACGTTTCGCCCCTACTACAACGCCTGAACAAATTCGAGACGAAATCGCAAGTCTTCTTTCATAATACAAACTATGATAAAATAAAAAGAAAACGGTAAGGAGAAATCAACATGGAAGTCAATGAAATTTTAAGTATTTTAGAAGAAATGAATGTTGCTGTTATTTCGACTGCGGATGAAAACAACCAACCTCATGCACGTCATATTCATATTGGCGTTGCAAATGAAAAAGGTGTGTTCTTTATGACAAGTCCTAAAACAAATTTCTATAAACAACTACAAAAGAACCCAAAAGTTGCCATTACTGCCATGAAGAGCGAAGATTACTTAATCCAAGTTATTCGTATCGAAGGTGTTGTAAAAGAAATCGGTCGTGAACGTCTTGAAGAAGTTCTTAAAGATAACCCATTCGTAAAAGATGTTTACCCTAACGAAGAAGACATTGCTGGCGTACAAGTATTCCACTTATATGACGGTAAAGGATTCTACCATAGCCTTACACAAGGCCACAAATACGTGTTTGATATTCACGAATAATCATTAGAAAGAGGATTTTATGAAAAAACTTTTATTGGCTCTTGCAGCACTGATGGTTGCAGGATTAGCTATATTCTATTTATTGCCATCAAGCAGCAAGCCTGCTGATGCAAACGTCGTATTCCAAGACGCTAGCGGAAAAAAATTAACAGAAAAAGACTTTACTGGAAAACCAACAGTCTACTACGCTTGGGCAAGTTGGTGTCCAGATTGCCAACAAGAGCTCCCTATTTTAAATACATTAAAAGAAAAATATGCGGACAAAGTTGAATTTGTTGGTGTAGCGATGATCAGTAAAAAAGAACCAATTGAGAATGGAAAGAAATACTTAAAAGAACATTCTCTATCTCTCAACTATTATGCAGATGTTGATTCAAGCTTCCAAAAATATCACGAGATTACAGAAATTCCAACACTGATTTTTGTGGATAAAAACGGAAACATTGTTAAGAAAACAGCCGGCGTTCTAACTCAAGAAGAACTCGAGACCTACATCAAAGAAATCTTATAAAATCAAAAAAACTAGCAGAAATCTCTGCTAGTTTTTTCGTTTCAACAATAAACGAGAGGATGAAGCATCCTCTCGTTTTTATTTTCTTCTATGTTTAGAAACACCAATACGGTTAATCGCCTTACTTAAAGCGATTTTTGCACGCTCTACATCACTTTGAGAACGACTACTATCGCTAATCACTTTTTCAGCTTTATCTTTTGCTTGCTCTGCACGAGTCACGTCAATGTCTCTAGCACGTTCAGCTACGTTAGCAATGATTGTTACGACATTATCCCGCACTTCCATAACTCCACCACCGATTGCAATATAATCAGTTGGTGAATCCTCTAAGAATCTTTTCACTCGAAGTGCTCCGATTTTTAAAGGAAGCATGATAGGAGCATGATGCGGTAGTATGGTGATTCCGCCATCGACTGCATCGGCACTCACAGAATAGGAACGATGGTTATACACTTTTCCTTCTGGTGTTGTGACAACGACCAGTAATTCATGTTCAGCCATCATTAGTTTCCTCCATAAAACCCTGCTGCTTTAGCCTTTTTAATAACGTCTTCGATTGGTCCAACGTTACGGAACATATCTTCTGGAATATCATCATATAAACCATCGATAATACCCTTGAATCCACGAACCGTATCTTTAATTGGAACGTATGAACCCGGTTGACCAGTAAAGGCTTCTGCCACGTGGAAGTTTTGCGATAAGAAGAATTGAATTCTTCTTGCACGGTTTACAATCACTTTTTCACTATCAGATAATTCATCAATCCCTAAAATAGCGATAATATCTTGTAATTCGCGATAACGTTGAAGCATTTGTTGTACTTTCATCGCTACTTCATAGTGCTCTTCTCCAACAATCTCAGGAGTGAGGGCACTTGAAGTTGAAGCAAGTGGATCTACCGCTGGATAAATCCCTTGTTCTGTTAAACGACGCTCTAAGTTTGTCGTTGCATCTAAGTGGGCGAATGTTGTTGCTGGAGCCGGGTCAGTATAGTCATCGGCTGGCACGTAAATCGCTTGAATAGATGTAATAGAACCATCTTTTGTTGAACTGATTCGTTCTTGTAATTGACCCATTTCTGTCGCTAATGTTGGTTGATACCCTACGGCAGAAGGCATACGTCCAAGTAAGGCTGACACTTCCGAACCTGCTTGTGTGAAACGATAAATATTATCGATGAATAAAAGCACGTCTTGTTTTTCTATATCACGGAAGTATTCCGCAATCGTTAAACCAGTTAATGCTACACGCATACGAGCTCCTGGTGGTTCGTTCATTTGTCCAAACACCATCGCTGTTTTAGCAGATACACCTGAGTCTTGCATTTCATGGTAAAGGTCGTTCCCTTCACGAGTACGTTCCCCTACCCCTGTAAATACTGAAATACCACCAAGTTCTTCAGCGATATTATGAATTAATTCTTGAATTAATACGGTTTTCCCTACACCGGCACCACCGAATAAACCGATTTTACCACCTTTAAGATATGGTGCTAAAAGGTCAATAACTTTAATCCCTGTTTGTAGAATTTCATATTGACTGTTTAATTCTTCAAATTTTGGTGCTGGCTTATGGATTTCATGTCGTGTGAAATCTTCTGGGAATGGTTCCTTCAAGTCAATTGTGTCTCCAAGAACGTTGAATACACGACCTAATGTCTCAGGTCCTACTGGAACGCTAATCGTGCGTCCTAAGTCAATCACTTTCATGCCACGTTGTAAACCATCTGTAGATTCCATGGCGATTGTACGGACTGCACCATCCCCCAATTCTACAGCAGTTTCCAAAGTGACCGTTTTTTCGCTACCATCATTTGCTGTTTTCACAACTTGTAATGCATTATGAATATCTGGAACGCCTTCTTCTAAAG
>CAUUUT010000102.1:0-3108 GCA_963548485.1 uncultured Streptococcus sp. | reverse complement strand
TTCAAAGATGTAGTATACTCCATCTTTCTCTATTCTTGGATGATGATTCATTCCTATCCGAGACATCGCTGGAATGCTATCTGGATGCTCTAATCTAAAATCAATAAAAATTATTGTCTTTTGATTATTATTAAAAGTTCCTTTTACCGATAAATTGTATGACTCCGCAAAGATTCCATTGCTTACATCTCCAACCTCTAGAGTATTCCAATCAAACTGTACAGATTCTATCTTTGGATATCTAGACTGAATCCACGCCACAATTTCTTCTTCATGCTCTTTCAGCCATGCCGATTGCTTATCTCTTGCTGTCGCAAAAATCGTATTCTCCCTCCAACTCGGATTGATCACGCTGAGCGCTGTTACGCCACCTACTGTCAATAATAACAGTGCACTACCGATTAGTACAAATTTCTTTTTCATATGAATTCCCTACTTCTCTCCGAGATACTTAATCTTGATACCTTCTATCGAAACAGTCGCAGTTTCATCTAAAGATTCAGCCTTTTTGATACTTTCAAAATTTTCAATAGGACTCAGGTTCAATATCCCGTTTCGATTATCAAATTCTTCAAACCGTTCTATCAACACACCAGTTCTCATTGAATCGTCACCGTTAATTTTCATTTTTAATGTGTAACTACCAGTACTCTCGTTCTTAGTAAAACTGATAAACTCCACTTCTTTAACTTCATACCCTCTAGCTATCCACATAACAACACTGTTTTGTTGCTCTTTTGTCAGCTTCGGTTTATTAAAGCACCCACTCACAAAGATTAATCCTAAGATAAGCACTACAATTTTAATCAACTTTTTCAATTTCGTTTCCTACTTTTCACCGATGTATTTAATCTTGATTTTTGATAAATCCATCTTACCAGTTATCTGTTCTGCGCGTTTTATATCCTGGAACTCCTCAATTGGCCCAAGTAACAAATCTCCATCCGGTTGTTCTAGAAATTTTAAATCGCTAATTAACATCGAAATTTCTTTATTCTCATTATTATTAATTTTTACATTCAAAATATAACTTCCCGTACTCTCATTTTTTGTAAAACTAATAAACTCAATCTCTTGAACATCGTAGTTCCTAACAATTCGAGTGGCCACATTATTTTGTTGCTCCTTCGTAATTTGTGGTTTGAAGAAACACCCCGCCAAGAGACAAAGTCCGAGTAGCATGATTCCTAGTTTTTGAACTTTCTTCATTGTTATCCCTCTCTGATTTCAACGAATTCATAGATATCTGTTTTGTAATACTCCGCTACTGGAATTGCACTATTCGTATATGCAAAACACAACATCGAAAGGATCGTATTCACAATCAGAAGCGCTCCCTCTGAACCATTATTGATATATAAATAGACACCATAGCAAACTAAGCTAATTATAAAAATGAAATAGCCATCATAAATTCTCTTAGTCGGTTTAAAAACAAATGTCTGAACAGAACGTTTTTGCCCCAATCGATTCATTACCTTCTTTTTATTAAAGTTCAAAAAAGAAATAACAATTAAGTATGAAATAAGCATAGAGATTGCAAACAACAAAGTTTTAATTCCCAGTTGCTGACTAATCTTGTAGCTCACAAACAAACTATGTAACAAGTTATACAGTGTATATAATAGTGGTTGAAGAGCGACGATTATCCCCATCTTCAACCCATTATTTGTTTTATTTTTAAGTTCAAATTGAACATTCTCTTTTTCTAATTCATATGCGGTGACCGAAACGGTATCAGGTAAGCCACCCCATATCACAATCTTAGGTCGTACTGAGCTCAAATCCATCAGATATTTCTTTTTCTGTACACCTTCAACTAACTTATAAGAAAAAATATTCGAATTTGAAAACTTTAACTGTACCATTCAATCACCTCACTATACATAGCTCTTATTCACATCCACATACTTTATGCATCTAGAAAAAATTAAATAAAAGTCATTATTATTTCATTATATACTGTAAGGGTTTCATTGACCATTCTTTTCATACAAAAAGAACCCAGCATTACTGCTAGGTTCCTGTTGCATCATTGGCCTCTATAGCCGAGTTTCCTATGTTATTCTTCTACCCCTAGTAATAGGTTCACTAGGACATCCACTGTAACATTACCGAAGTAACGGCGGATGTCGATAGCTTCGAAGGCTGTTGTTAAGTCTTCGCGGTTGTATCCAACGCCGACAAGCGCTTTTTCTACATCGCTGATTTCTCCAAGACCGAAGAAGTCTCCGTTAATCTTAATGTCTTTGATGGCATTCTTTTCAACGTTCAAGCTGAACTCGATTTGTCCGGCTGGAGTACGTTTAGATTGTTTGAATTCGAATTTTGGATTCTTTCCGTAGTTCCAATCAGGATTATTGAAGTACTTGCTGCGTAATTCTTCTACACGCACCCAGTCTTCATCCGTTAGAACATACTCTTTAATCGTCGATGTATCTTCCACATTGAAGATGTTTTTCAAGAGCACTTCGCGGAATTGTAAGATGTCTAAATCTTGATATTCAGGCGCTAAGTAAGGTTTGATATTTGTTACGCGTGAACGAACGGACTTGATTCCTTTTGATTCGATTTTCTCTTGTTTTGGACGTAAAATTTGTGGCAAAATGCTCACATCTAGATCCAGCATTAATGTTCCGTGCGCTGTTAAACGGCCATTGTTTGAGTACATCGCATTTCCAGAGAATTTCTTGCCGTCGATGAGAAGGTCGTTACGGCCTTGTAACTCTGCCCCTGTTGCTCCCATTTTATGGAGTGCTTCAATTACGGGTTCTGTGAATTTCCCGAAATCACGGAAGCTATCGCCGTCATCTTCTGTAATGAAGCAGAAACAGATATTTCCCATATCATGATACACGGCTCCACCACCTGAGAAACGACGAACGACTTGTACGCCAAGCTTGTCTACGCCATCTTGATTGATTTCTTCGATAGTATTTTGATTTTTCCCGATGATAATCGCATTTTCGTTAACATAAAATAACAAAATTGGTTCATCGAGTTTCTTTTCGTTTAATAAGAAATATTCGATGGCTAAGTTCGTCGTTGCATCGTAGATTTCTTGTCCATTACGTTGATTTTTTACATAATACATCTGAAAGTCTCCTC
>CAUUUT010000101.1:0-3109 GCA_963548485.1 uncultured Streptococcus sp. | reverse complement strand
AGGACATTTTTACTGTCAACAGATTTCATTGAACTTTTTCAAAGTTTTTTTGAAACTGTTTTATAAGCGAACGTTCGCTCAACAGTGATATTAATTTATCATAACTGATAACCAATTTCAACTGAAATGACTAAGATCTTTTTAGATATTTTTTTCTTCTATAAAAATTCAAAAAAGAGCCTAGGTTACAAGAACCTAGACTCTATTATGTTCCTTATTGTACAACTCCTGTATCAATTGCTACACCATCTCTTTTAATGATGTATTTACCACTTGGAACTTGATTGTTAAACGTAAAATCAATCGTTACACTTGTGTTCTCAGAAATCTTAAACGTACGATAGGCAGTATTAATATTGTTGTTTGCATCTTGGATAAAGATCTCAACTGTATTTTGTTTTGCTTCTTGGGTGTTTGACCCTGAGTTTGCATTATTATTGTTTGTCTTCTTCGCTTCATAAGGGATCGTGAATTGACGAGACACTACTCGTTCCCCTTTTCCTTTCGAAATGACAACTGTTAAAGTATCTCCTTTTTTAAGAGCTGTTCCTTCAGCCGGAGATTGTTTAATAACAGTATCTGCTGTTTCATTACTATTTTCTTCTGAAATTTGTAACTTCAACCCATGCTCTTTCGCGTACTCTTCAACGCCCGAACGAGAATAACCTTTTAAGTTAATTAGCGTTACTGGCTCTTTTCCTTTAGAAACAGTTAAAACCATCTTCGTATCTTTGGCAACTACTTTTTCACCTTTAGCAACACTTTGTTCCATTACCTTGCCCGATTCTACAGTATCTGAATAACTTTCTTTCTTTTCTACTGCAATTCCTAATTTTTGCAAGGCTGCTTTTGCTTCATCGAAAGTCTTGCCTGTATAGTCTCCAACTTCAACGGTATCTTTACCAGCACTTACTTTTAATACGACTTTAGATTTTTCTTTTACAGAACTTCCCGCTTTAGGATTCGTCTCAACAACTTTTCCTTCTTCAACCGTATCTGACTTCACTTTTTGCACATCCGACACTTCAAGATTAGCGTCTGCTAGTTTTACTTTTGCATCTGCTTCAGTAAGATTTGCTACATCTGGAACTTTCACATCTTTTGGAGAAGATTGAATAAATGCATAAATAGCTACTCCACTAATCAGTATGAATAGTAATAATAAAATCCATGGCCATTTTCTTTTTTTCTTCTTTGGCTTCTCTTCGACGACTTTCTTTTCTTCGTCAAATTGAATTTCAGGAACTTCCTTACTTGTTGCTGGCACCTTACGTGGAACAGGTCCTGTTGCAATCGGTTGTAACACTCTTGTTTCCTGACTTAATGCAGTAGGTTTAAACATCGGTTCGTGTAAACGTTCTGGATTCAAACATGTTTGTAAATCTTCCAACATTTCTTCGCAATTGCTATAGCGATCAAGTGGTTCTTTAGCCGTCGCCTTCAACACCACATTCTCTAAGCTTTGCGGAACGGTTGGTAACATGAGTGAAATTCGAGGAAGTGGTTCTTGGAAATGTTTCAACGCAATAGAAACAGCAGATTCCCCTTCAAACGGAACTTCTCCAACGAGCAACTCGAACAACACAATCCCTAATGCGTAAATATCTGTGCGAATGGTTGCCATCCCACCTCTTGCTTGTTCAGGAGATAAATAATGAACCGAACCAAGTAACGTGTTTGTCTGTGTCAATGACGTTTCAGAAAGTGCAATCGCAATTCCAAAGTCCGTAATCTTTACATTCCCATTTTTATCAATAAGAATATTTTGAGGTTTGATGTCTCTATGGATGATTCGGTTTTGATGCGCCGCTGCAATCGCAGAAATCACTTGCGTCATAATACGAACTGCTTCGCGTGGAGGAAGTGGCCCTCTTTCACGAATGTACTCTTTCAAATCCGTTCCTTCGACATATTCCATTACAATATAATTGGTACCATTCTCTTCTCCAACATCATATACACCCACAATATTTGGATGAATCAATTGAGTTGCAGATTGTGCTTCCCTTTGAAAACGTCTCATGGCTGCATCATTTGTACGGAAATCTAATCGTAATACTTTCACTGCCACGGGTCTTTCTAGAATTAAATCTTGCGCTAAGTATACAGTGGCCATCCCACCAGTCCCTACATGAGACTTGATTTTATAACGTCCGCCGACTGTTTTCCCTGGTTCAATCATTGTTCTACCTCCTCCCTAGCAGTGTATTTTGCAATCGCAACGGTTATATTGTCACGACCACCAGCTTCATTTGCAGCCTCTACAGCTTTATTCGCCTGAGTTTCCACATCTGAATAATTCCCTAAAATCTCTTTAATATATTGATCTTCAATCATATTTGACAGACCATCTGTACAAAGGAAAATCGTATCTTCGTTCTTCAGGCTCACTCTTACAAAATCAATTTGAACATTGAGTGTAATTCCTAAAGACTGCGTTACAATATTTCTTTGCGGATGACTCTTAGCTTCTTCCTCTGTAATTTCCCCTGATTTAAGAAGCTCTTGTACGAGTGTATGATCTTCAGTTAATTGTTTAATTTGAAAATTGCGATACAAATAAGCACGGCTATCACCAACGTTAGCAATTAGCAATTCAGAACCAATGATGACTGCTACAACAAGAGTAGTTCCCATGCCATCTAACTCACGATATTGATTCGCTTTTTGAAAAATACGATCATTTTCGGCCTGAATATTTTTAACGAGCCATTGGTAAGCGGCTTCTGTATCCGTAATACTTTCTTCTTCCCAACGTTTTCCCAAATGCGATAATGCCATAGCGCTTGCTACATCCCCAGCATTATGCCCACCAATTCCGTCACATACGACGATCATCGGTACGTTTTGAGTATTCAAAAAATATCCAGCAGCATCTTCATTTACGGTACGTCTCTGGCCGACGTCACTCTTGATGGCTATCTTCATATTTTTCCTCCTGTTGCGAATTATTTTCTTACCATCCTTGCGATGAAAAATCCATCTGTATGATATTCATGCGGTAGAATAGTAAGCATTGGACTCTCCATTGCACAGCCAAATTCTTCGATTGTCTGCACCTCAAATTCCGGATGTCCTTCTAAAAAGCTGTGGACTACTTCTTCGTTTT
>CAUUUT010000100.1:0-3116 GCA_963548485.1 uncultured Streptococcus sp. | reverse complement strand
GAGAACAAAGTGTCTTACTCTTAAACCGACGCGGATATTCTTCATTTGTACTTTGTCGTGATTGTGGAACAGTTTTGGAATGCCCGAATTGTGATATTTCATTAACGCTCCATATGGATACGAGAAGTATGAAATGTCACTATTGTGGTCATGAAGAGCGAATCCCTAATTTCTGTCCAAAATGTCAAAGTAGACAGATTCGTTATTTTGGAACAGGAACGCAAAAGGTGCAAGAAGAATTGCAAGAAGTGTTCCCAGATGCTCGTATTGTGCGAATGGACGTGGATACGACAAGACGTAAAGGGCAACATGAAGCAATTCTGAAACAGTTCGAGAATCAAGAAGCCGATATTTTAATTGGAACTCAGATGATTGCGAAAGGTCTCGATTATCCAAACGTAACGCTTGTAGGGGTTATTAATGCGGATACAGCGCTGAATATACCTGACTTTAGAAGCTCGGAAAAAACATTCCAACTACTAACTCAAGTTTCAGGACGTGCAGGGCGTGGGGATAAACCAGGTGAGGTATTTATCCAGACTTATAACCCAACACACTACGCGATTCAATTAGCACAAGGTCATCAGTATGAACGATTCTTTGAAACAGAGATGCGGATGCGTCATATGGCAAATTACCCACCGTACTTCTTTACAACGATGATTACTTTCTCAAGTGAAGATGAAGGAGTGGCGTTGAAGAAAGCCATCGAAGTGCATAAGGCGTTAAAAGCGAATGTGTCGCCAAATGCAGTTGTACTTGGACCGACTGCTAAGTCTATTGCGCGGATGAATAATCGTTATTATTTCCAAATTATTGTGAAATACAAAAACGAGCCACAATTGCAAGAGTTTCTTGAGCAACTGATGATGGAAACGCAAGAAGTGGGTGCAAAGAAATTACTCATGACGATTGATATGGAACCACAACATTTCTTATAGAGGTGAAAAATGAAGAAAGTTATTTTTATGGGAACGCCTGAGTTTTCAACAGGTGTTTTGAAACGATTAATTGATGATGAAACAGTTGAAGTGATTGCTGTTGTAACACAACCAGACCGTGCAGTTGGTCGTAAGAAGGTGATTACACCAACTCCAGTGAAGGTTGTTGCATTGGAACATAACATTCCTGTTTATCAACCAGAAAAATTAAGTGGGTCGCAGGAATTGGAAGAGTTGATGCAACTAGATGCAGATTTAATTGTAACAGCAGCTTATGGTCAATTCTTGCCATCGAAGTTTTTAAACTTCCCACGTTTTGGGGCGGTGAACGTTCACGCGTCGCTACTGCCAAAATATCGTGGAGGAGCGCCAATTCATTACGCGATTATGAATGGGGACAAAGAAACTGGCGTAACCATTATGCGAATGGTTGCGAAGATGGATGCGGGTGCGATTATTTCACAACGCGCTATTCCAATTACTGGTGAAGATGATGTTGCTAGTATGTTTGAAAAATTAAGCGTCGTTGGAGCAGACTTACTGATTGAAACCTTACCAGCATTATTTGCTGGAACGATTACTGAAGTAGAACAAGACGAAGCATTAGTATCATTTTCTCCAAATATTTCAAGAGAACAAGAGCAAATTGATTGGAATAAAACGGCGAGTGAAGTAGATTGCTTCGTTCGTGGATTACGTCCATGGCCAACATCTTTTACGATTTTAAATGGGAATCGTGTGAAGATGTGGGGTGTTGCTCTAACGGATAAACAAACGACTAAAGCACCAGGAAGCTTATTTGTAGAAGGCGGACGTCTATATGTTGCTTGTGGTGGTGGAACGGTTCTTGAAATCACACGTCTTCAACCAGCAGGAAAAGCTCAAATGGATGCGAAGGCGTTTATGAACGGATTTTCAGAATGGTTGAAGAACGATGCCGTTTTTGAGGGGTTAAACCATGAATAATGTACGTGACATTTGCGTAGAATTATTAACGAATGTAGAAAAAAATCAAGCATACTCGACGGTCGCATTTCAAAATGTGCTACAAAAACATCAATTAGATGCAAGGGATAGAGGTTTATTAACAGAATTGTTCTATGGAACCATTCAACGTAAATTGACATTAGACTTCTATTTAAAACCATTTGTCGAGAAACAAAAGAAAATGGAACTATGGGTACTCAGTTTACTACGAATGACGGTATACCAAATGGCGTACCTTGACCGTGTTCCAGATCGTGCAGCCATTTATGAAGCCGTACAGATTGCAAAGAAACGTGGCCATCAAGGAATTGCAAAATTCGTTAATGGCGTACTTCGAAATGTTCAACGCGCCGGATTCGATGGAATTTCTTCTATTAAAGATGAGCGTGAACGTTTGAGTGTTGAATATAGTATGCCGCGCTGGATCGTAGATTTATTGTTTGAACAATATGGGGAAGATGCGAGAGAAATTTTCCCAAGTTTAAATATTGCGCCACATTTAAGCGCGCGTGTTCAAAATCCGAATATGTCCATTCAAGAAGCACAAACTCTTCTGAAAGAAGAAGGCGTAACGGTTCGACCAAGTCAGTTATCTCCTCGCGCAGTTATTGTCGAAGAAGGAGATTTACTGCAATCAAAAGCGTTCAAAGAGGGAATCGTAACGGTACAAGACGAGTCTTCCTCACTGGTGGCTCAAGTAGGGGAGTTACAACCTGGAGATAAAGTGCTTGATACTTGTGCTGCTCCCGGAGGAAAAACAACTCATTTTGCGAGCTATTTAATAGCCGAAGAGGGTGGACTAGTTGAGGCATTAGATTTACATGAAAATAAATTGCGTAAAATTCATCAAAATGCTAAACGCTTAGGAGTAGAAGATCGTATTCATACACATGCTCTTGATGCTAGAAAAGCAAAAGAGTTATTTAAAGAAGAAAGTTTTGATGCGGTATTTGTGGATGCTCCGTGCTCAGGTTTAGGTCTGATGCGACGTAAACCTGATATAAAATACACAAAAAATAGTGAAGATTTAACAAATTTAACAAAAATACAGTTGGAAATTTTGTCTTCAATTGCTACAATGGTAAAGAAAGGTGGAAAACTGATTTATTCTACTTGTACAATTAACAAGGGAGAAAACGAAGAAGTAGTCCACAGCTTTTTAGAAGGACATCCGGAATTTGAGGTGCA
>CAUUUT010000099.1:0-3121 GCA_963548485.1 uncultured Streptococcus sp. | reverse complement strand
AATTCATTACGTCCGTAGTTGTAGTGGTCTGGGTCAGAAGTAACATAGCCTTTTCCATCAGGACCTTTTATTGCTGGTAATGGAACATATTCGCTAGCATGTAATCCAAATGTAGCATCGGCAGTCCAACCACTTGAAACACCTACTCTAGATATTGATTTGTCCATACGTTTTGCAGCACTCATTGATGAATCTTCAGTGTAAAGTTCAGGATCAATTAAGCCTTTCTTGTATGCGTCATGCATTGCTGCAATCCCTTGTTTGTAGCTTTCTTCTGTACGAAGATATACAGGTTTGCCATCTTTAACAGACATTTCATAAGTATTATCTGCACCTAAACGGTTGTTAAATGGAAGGATGTAAGAGAATGTTGGGTCAAAGTTACCTGATCCAAATGGAATTTCGTCTGTTGGATCCCCGTTTCCGTTTGCGTCTTTATCTTTGAATTCTTGTAGTACTTTTACTAATTCCTCATAAGTTTGAGGTACTTTCAATCCTAGATTATCGAGCCATTTTTTATTGATGAATAATTGGTTCCCTACTGTTGGACGCATTGGTAATTTCTTAGGAAGACTGTAAATGTGTCCGTCAGGAGATGTAATCATCGCTTTTAATTTTGGTTCTTGTTCCATTGCCTTTGTAAGGTTTGGCATGTTTTCTTTAATTAAATCTTCTAGAGGAATAAATAAAGATTGGTTTTGCGCAATTTCAGCGTCGTTAAATGCGTTTGATCCTAAGAAAGCATCAGGTAGGTCACCACTAGCAATTAATACAGATTTTTTGTCTGTCCAGTCTGCTGCTACCAGCGTATCCCAACTGATTTCAATACCAGCTTCTTTTGCAGAATCATCGATGAAACCTTTATGGTACTCTTCACCCCAGTCCGACCATCGAACCGTTGTGATTTTGAAATTTGTTTGATCTGACTTTTCGTCACTTGACTTCGTTGTTGAATTTGAGCAAGCTGCTAGTCCAGTAAGTGTAGCTGCTGCCAAAAACAAATATTTCATTTTGTTGATTTTCATAATATCTCTCCTATTCTTTTAGTGCGCCAATCATGACACCCTGATTGAAATATTTTTGGACAAATGGATAAAGCAACATAATCGGAGCTGTTGAAATTACAATCGCTGCGTATTTCATCATATCAGCTTTAATCCGAAGGTCTGATGCAAGTTCCCCTGTTGCCTGAGATTGCATCATTTGGTTACTAATTAACAATCTTCTTAAGATTAATTGCAATGGTTGCAAGTTTTCTTTTGTTAAGTAAATTAAAGCGTTGAACCAAGAGTTCCAAATACCAACCGCTGTCCATAAACCAATTACAGCGATAATGGCTTTTGATAAAGGAACAACGATTTTGAAGAAATAACGAATTGTTCCGCACCCATCAATTTGAGCCGCTTCCCACATACCTTCTGGGATGCTGTTGTTGAAGAATGTTCTTGCAACGATAATGTTGTAAGAAGATACTGCAAATGGTACAACCATTACCCAGAATGTATCGACAAGTCCGACACTCTTCACTGTTAAGTAGATCGGAATCAATCCACCAGAAACAAACATTGGAACAATATAGAGAATGCTGACCCATTTTTTACCAAGTAGGTCTCGTCTAGATAATGCGTATCCAGCAGGGATGTTGATGAGTAGTGCGATTAATGTACCGACTACTGTATATAAAATCGTGTTGAGATAACTTCTTAAGAACAGTGGTTGTTCAATTAATCGAAGGTATCCATCTAATTTCCATTCATGTGGAATGAACCAAACTTTACCATTAGCTACATCAGAAGGATTACTAAAGGAAGCAATCACAACAAACCACAATGGGTAAACGATTAATAATATTAACAAGATTGCAAAACCGTAGATCACTACGTCAAAAAACAAATCTGATTTTGATTTTCTTGAAGCTTTAAACCATTTCATGCTATGACCACCCTCCTTTTAAAATAGTCCTGTTTTGGTATATCGTTTAGAAAACCAATTGACAGATAATAGAATGATTAAGTTGACTACAGTATTGAATAATCCGATTGCTGTAGAGTAACTGTATTGGAAGTTAAGCATCCCAACTTTATATACGTAAGTCGAAATCACCTCACTTCCAGCTAGGTTCAATGGATTTTGTAATAGTAATACTTTTTCAAAACCGATACTTAATAAGCTACCGGCTCTTAAAATCAAGAGAATCATTGCTGTTGGTAAAAGTAATGGTAAATCGATGTTGAGAATCTTTTGCATACGAGAAGCTCCGTCCATCGTAGCCGCTTCGTAATACGTTGGGTCGATGGCTGATAAAGCTGCTAAGTAAATAATGCTGTCCCAACCGATGTGTTGCCAAACGTCACTCCAAACATAAACACCAGCAAAACTTTCTGGTTTTGATAATAAGTTTGGCATTGTCCATCCTAGAGACTTAAAGATGTTGGCAATTAACCCACTATTTGGTGATAGGAATAAAATAATCATCCCACACATAACCATTGTTGAAATAAAGTGTGGTAAATAAGTGGTTACTTGAAAGACCTTTTTGAATTTCCCTGTTCTTAATTGGTTACATAAGAGCGCTAGTAAGATTGGTAATGGAAATCCAACGAGAATGCTATAAATTGAAATCTTTAATGTGTTCATCATCGTTGTTCCGAATTGAACCGAATTAAAGAATTGGGTGAAATATTTAAACCCTACCCACGGACTATTTAAGATTCCGTTTGCCGGTGAATAATCTTTAAAAGCAATCACAAGTCCTAACATCGGGATATATGCAAACATTATAAGTAAAATAATTGAAGGAAATAAGAGCACATATAAAGGAATGTTGCTTTTTATCTTTCTTTTTTGTAATTGGGTTAAATCTTTCATAATTTCCCTCCTGTTTCAAATTCCTGATATTATTGTATAAAATAAAACGCTTTCTTTATATCACTTTTTCGATAAGTAGTATTCACTATTCAGACAATATTGCCAAATTTATATCACTTTTCCGACATCTTCTTAATTCATATCGTTTTTTGACAACTTTTGTGATAGTGTTATACTTGAGAAGCGAGGTAAAAGTTATGAAACTACATAGTATTCTATCTAAAAGACATTCTTTTAAATTTTTCTTTCAAGT
>CAUUUT010000098.1:0-3127 GCA_963548485.1 uncultured Streptococcus sp. | reverse complement strand
CCATATTTGATTACTATCATTGTATTGGTAGGATTCATTGGAAAATCGGAAGGACCAGCCGCTAACGGTAAGAACTACGTAAAATCTAAATAAGAATGAGAACTGCTTTTAATCTAGGTGTCATACTGTATTAAAAGCAGTTTTTTCAATGAGAAGGGGTTATAAATGAAAAAACTAGTATCTTTAATCGTTGCAATTCTTGCAATGGTTGCCATTTTATTTGGAGTAAAAAACATGCTTCAAGCAAAGGAATCTACAGAAGAAGTAGAAACTTCGGGAGAACAACAGCAACTCTTCCTATTTAACTGGGGGAACTATATCGATCCAGAATTAATTAAGGAATTTGAAGCGGAAACAGGCATTCAAGTTGTCTATGAAACATTTGATTCAAATGATGCGATGGAAGCCAAATTAAAACAAGGTGGAACGCGTTATGATATCGTCTTTCCGAGTGAATCAAGCATTACAAAATTAGTAAGTCAAAATTTACTTCAAAAACTCGACCATTCAAAGATTAAAGGACTAGAAAATATTTCTCCTTTCTTATTAAATAGTCCAGTGGATAATGGAAATCAATATACGATTCCGTATTTCTGGGGGACAGTCGGAATTATGGTCAATACGAAATATATCGATCCAGAAAGCATCCAAACATGGAATGATTTATGGAAAGAAGATTTCAAAAATAAAGTATTGGTTTTAGATGGAAACCGTGAAGCGCTCGGAATGGCTCTTCAATCATTAGGGTACTCATTGAACTCTAAAAACGAAGAGGAATTAAAAGCTGCCCAAGAGAAGTTGAAACAGCTGAGCCCTAATGTGCGTGCTGTACTAAATGAAGAAATTAAAACAATGATGAAACTGGAAGAAGCTCCAATCGGAATGGGGTATTCTGGGGATGCTGCTGCAGTTGCCGAGGAAAATCCAAATGTACAATATATCTTGCCAAAAGATGGAAGTGCGGTTTGGACAGATAACTTCGCGATTGCGCATACGGCTGTCAATATCGAAGGGGCCTATGCCTTTATTAACTTTATGCTTCGCCCAGAAAATGCAGCAAGAAATGCGGAATATGTAGGTTATTCGACACCGAATGAAAAAGCAAAAGAATTGATGGATCCAGAAGTGATTTCTGATGAAACCTTCTATCCTTCCGAAGAAATCATCAATTCATTAGAACATTATGAATATCTAGGAAATGATTGGATTCAAAAATATAACGAAGCCTTCTTAGACTTCAAGATGGGGTTATAACATGCATTATTATTTAAAAGCTAAAAACCTCTTTATAGGAAATACAACGACTGCAGTAGCTGGTATTTTAGAAATTAAAGACGGTCGCATTGTGAACTTCTTGGAATATGATTCACCTGTTGAAGGTGAAGTGCTAGATGCTGGCGATAATCTAGTGGTCCCTGGTTTTATTGATGCTCATGTGCATTTATATTTATCAGCCTTAATTCATTTAGGAAAGATGAAGGCCGTTGGAGCACCAACGATAGAAGAAGTGGTTCATCAAGCAGCTTCTATTCCTGTATATAATGGATGGAAAATCGGAATTGGCTGGTATGCAAGCGACTTTGGTCAACAAATCTTACCAACGAAAGAAGATTTAGATAAAGCTTCAACAGACGAACCCATCTGCTTAATCGCAGGGGATGCGCATACGATTTGGCTGAATTCCAAGGCGCTAGAGGTGTTGGATTTAACACCAGAAGCTATCCCGCAAAACATCGGTGGAGAAGCCGTAGTGGAAGATAGCGAACTGACAGGGGTATTTCTGGAAGCAAAAGCTATCTATTATTTATCAAAAGTATTATCAGTCTATAAAAATGACGAAGAACAAGCCTTAAAAGAGTATATGGCTTACCTAAACCAAATGGGCGTGACCGCTGTTGGAGATGTTGCCTTAACGGGTGAGAGTCCAGATGATATTGTGTATCCAGAACTCTATGCTAAAGTGGAAAAGGATGCAACTGTACGTGTAAGCTTCTTCCCAGCGATGCGTGAAGAAGTCGAACGTAACCGTGAGCTCTATAAGGCGTACCGTTCCGAGATGCTCCAAATGGGGGGCGTCAAACAATTTTATGATGGCGTAACAAGTTCGCACACGGCTTATTTAAAAGAGCCGTATCCGATGCCTTTCTTTGAAGGAGACGTGGGTGGTCCACTCTTAACAGAAGAGAAGATGGAACGCTTAACGCTTCTTGCTAACAAAGAGGGATGGCCAATGCGAATTCATACGGTTGGAGATAAGGCGATTGCATTAACTCTCCAAAACTTCAAAAAAGCGCAGGAAGAGACGCCTTTTGACGCACCAAATAAATTCAATACCATTGAACATTTGGAAGTGATGGATCCAACAGACCTTCCATTAACTGCTCAGCCTTCATTAATCGTCTCAGTGCAACCAAGTCATTTATTGGTCGGCTATGAGACTCTAGATGAAGAAGTTGGAGCAGAGCGTGCGCGTCATATGTTCCCGTTCAAATCGTTCTTAGAAGAGGGAGCAACACTTGGATTTGGAACAGACACGCCAGTTGTACTGGACGTGACGCCGTTTGAATCCATGTTTAATGCGGTGGCTCGTCAAACGAAAGAACAGCTGCCAGTGCCATGCTTAATGCCTGAACAACGGATTTCTATTGGAGAGGCATTAAAGGCGCATACGAGTGGGGCAGCAAAAGCACTCAGTCGTTTAGACATTGGCACACTAGAAGTAGGATCGTTAGCAGATTTTGTGATTCTAGACCAAAATATTCTGGAAGCTGAACCTGTTCAATTGTTAAATACGAACGTACTTGCAACATATGTGAATGGAAAATGTGTCTATAAAAATTAAATAAAAGGCTAGATAGAGCAATCTATCTAGCCTTTTTTCATTGCATAGAGTTCTTTCAAAAATTGTTCTTTTTATGAAATTTACAAATAATAAATCCTATTTTTATGCAAATGTAAGCTTTTTAAATTTTGAAAATAGTTTGAAAATCAAAATAAATAACGAAAAAAGGTTTGACATTCAAAGTATCTGTCGTATATACTTTGAATATCAAATGATTTGATATTCAAACAAAAAGGAGAAAATCTTTTATGGAACCAACTCTAGAGACCATAAACGGGTACTTGG
>CAUUUT010000097.1:0-3127 GCA_963548485.1 uncultured Streptococcus sp. | reverse complement strand
ATAAGTGAATTTCGGGCAATGGGGTTCCGCGCATAAAAAAATTGCTTGGAGAAGGTTCTCCAAGCAATTTCTATTTTAATTATTTCACTTCTGTATAACCGATTGCTTCTAATTTTTGAGTTGCTGTAGCAAAGTCTGCAAACGTTGTTGAAATAACACGTGCATCTTTAAGTTCCATCTTACCCTCTTCATTTGTTATAAGGTTTATAAATCCAACCGCATACACGTTTTTGAATCCGAAGCTAGTTTCTACTTGAAGCGTCATTACTAAGTTCCCATTACCACGAACAATATCATCCCCATACGAATATGAATTATCAACATTATTCGCTAGACCACGATAATAAGTTTTATCAAATGTTACCTTATCATTGCCACTAAATTTCTTATTAACTTCTTCTTTTAGTTTTGCAATAATTTCGTCTTTGTTCTTAACGTCATCAAGCTTTTCAGCCACTGTCTTCAATCCTTTAACAGGAAGTGTGAAGCTTCCGTCGCCTTCTAACACATAACCTCTGTCTTCTAATAGGTTAGCGAAATTACCGTCTAACACGATTTTGGCATCTTTTCCATTTTCTAATTTACCATTGTTTTCAACTTTGAAACGTAAGAATGACAATTTAGAATCTGTCACATGAACTTCTGCACGACCACCTTTGTTAAAGCCTTCCACTTCTAGTGAAGTGATTTTTGCTAATTCTTCAGCCGTTAATTTTTTCGCTTCTTTTAAGCCGCTAACTTTCACTTTTGTTTCTTTTGGAAGGTTAAAGTATTTTTCAGCATCTTTATCTGCAGAGAACGTGAAGGTAATTTCTTCATCGTTTGATAACCCCTCTGTCTTACTTGGTGTTACTTTCACTTTTGTTGCAGCAGTACGAACTTCTGCTTCTGTTTTCGCATCTGCTTTAGGGTTTGCTACTAAGAACTCTTTTACTAATTCTTGAGTATCTACTTGATATACAAGTTCCCCTTTTGTATCTAACCCAGTAAAAGTTGTTTTGATGGAGTCACCCGCGTCTACTTTTTTTACGCCACAAGCAGCAAGTAACACAGTTGCTACTAAACAGAATAATGTTAACAGTCTTTTTTTCATGATTCCCTCCTGAAAAGCTTTTCTATTATTTGACTACTTTCATCATTATAAGTTCTATTACATAACTTTTCAATACTATTTGCATCGACTTGCTCTTCTTTTTCGTTCGTGCTAAGGTAAATCTAACGAACTTTTATAAACGTCGGAGGCTTTATGAATCAAAAAATTCCCGTATGGAAAACCATCCGCTTTACATTAGGCAATTTAATGCAAAACAGCTGGATGTATTTACGCAATTCCATCTTTTTACAATTTTTTATATCTGTATTTGGATTCGGTTTTTTAACACTTATTTTCCGCGGAATGCTCTTTATGACCGGGCAATCCAATTTAAACTTTGCCAATTTCAAGACGGTACTACTGAGTCCAGGATCCATTCCGCTACTGATTCTCTATTTATTGGCATTCGCGTTTCTTATTTTCATGGAGTTCTCGATACTCATCTTCATGATTTACGGAACGATTCGCGGCATTCATTTTTCATGGCGTAGCAGCATTCAAAACGCCTTTAGTGAACTCAAGCAATTACTAAACGGTCACTTTATTACGTTCTGGCTGTACTTTTTAACGCTCTTACCGATTATCAACATCGGTGAGCTGACATTTATTTCTAAAAATATTACCATTCCCGAATTTATTACGGGTGAAATCACTAAGACGAGTAGTGGACTGTTCTTCTACATTGGACTCATCGCCGTGCTGCTCTATCTTCACACAAGAAGTGCCCTGGCGATTCCACTTCAGATTCTCACCGACCAGCCCTTTACAAAAAATATCATCACAAGCTGGAAGTTGACGAAGAAGAATACCGTACGGTTGCTCTTTATTTCGGCAGTTGTCGAAGGGGTGCTAGCGATTCTTGTTATTTTTATCTCACTTGGAAGTGTCGCTCTCGTTGAATTCTTAGACCCAGACGGAAGCAACACCCTTCTTCTAAGTAGTGTATTAGCCATTGCCAAGTTGCTACAAGGGTTCATTATCCTTTATACAAAGATCGCTACATTTATCTTTATGACGAAAATCATTCATGACCATAAATTAGCTTCTCTGGAAGTGTATCATCACCATGAAGAAATTAAACATAAGCGTAAAATCGTGACGGCCTTCGCCCTACTCTTTGTAACAGGTAGCGGGATTCTCACAACGCTCACCACTTACAGGACTGAATCGGCCAATGACCCTATCATCATCGGTCACCGCGGCTATGTAAGCGAAGCCGTTGAGAACTCGATGGAAGGATTAAAAGCGGCTAAAGAAGCCGGCGCCAATATGGTTGAGATGGATATTCTTCTCACAAAAGACAATCAATTCGTCGTGATGCACGACTATAACTTGAAACGATTAGCAGGTCTAAACAAACGCGTTCAAGACATGACGCTAGACGAAGTTCGTGGCCTCCCTATCGAACAAGACGGATTCACGAGTCACATCCCTACTTTTGAAGAGTTTTTCAAAGCGGCTAAAGAAATCGGTATGCCACTCGTCATAGAGCTCAAGCCACATGGCGGTGAGCCTGCCAACTACGTAGATCTTTTCATCGCAAAATACAAAGAACTCGCCATCGACAACTCAAACAAAGTGATGTCACTTGATTTGAAAGTCATGGAAGAACTCGAGGAAAAAGCTCCCGAAATCACGACTGGTTTCGTGATTCCAATCCAATTTGGCGGGTTTGGAGACGCGAAGGTGGATTTCTACGTGGTGGAAGATTTTTCTTACCAGGAACTGGCTGTACTGCATGCGCAAGAAACAGGACATGAGGTGTTTGTCTGGACCATCAATACGGATGAAGCCCTCGAGAAATACGTGGACACTCCCGTTAACGGCATCATCACCGACCAAGTCGCACTCGCCAAAGCCATTCAACAAGAGCACAAAACCAACAACAGTTTAATGGACCGCTTCTTACGTACGTTGAATGTGAGCATTGCTAAATAAAATAAAAACAGACCGCTTCTTACGCACGTTGAATGTAGGGGCCTCTACGATTCCCTCCACATTCCCCACATCAAGAGCTTTCGTGTTTTTATTTCG
>CAUUUT010000096.1:0-3166 GCA_963548485.1 uncultured Streptococcus sp. | reverse complement strand
AAGTCTAATAAATGTCTTTCCTTTTGACGATTCCAGTTTGGATAGAACGTGCGCATAAAATCAATCGCCTCATCCACTGTTTGATCTGGTGAGATAATCGAACTATCCGTAATGTAGCTCACCTTTTCCGCAAACACTTTACGTGCTGGCATATCATCGATGGAAATTTTCCCTTTATCAAATGGCAACAGTCCTGCAATGCAGTTCATAATCGTTGTTTTCCCAATCCCGTTGACTCCAATAAGAGCCGTCACTTCTCCTTTTTTCGCGTTAAATGAGATGTCATTCAACACTTGTTTCTTTCCAAATCTCTTGCTTAAGTTTTGAACCGTTAACATAGTACCGCTCCTTCCCTACAATTGTTTTTTGAGATGTTCGATGACATCTTCTGCACTTAAATTCAGAGGTTGAATCGCTGTAGTAAAACTTGCGATGGCCTCATCCAACATTTCTTCTTTTAGTTGCTCAATCCGTTCTACATCTTCTGTCACACGACTCATGACATTATTTCCTGTCGTAATCAACCCCATGACCTCCAATTCATGAAAGGCACGTTGGACCGTATTAGGATTTATTTGCATGGTTTGCGCAAATTCACGCCGACTCGGCATCTCTTGGCCTGCTTCCATTCTGTGGGAGGCAATTTCCGCTTTGAAATAGGCGATAATTTGCTCGTAGACCGGACTCCTTTTATCAAATACGATCATTAGTAACTCCTTTCTTTGATTCCCATTCAGTGTATTAACCGGTTAATACACTTATCTTTAACTGTATTATGCGCTTAGTACACTCAAATGTCAATAGCGTTTTCAAAAATATTTTTTAAAAATAAAAAAGACGACTCAAAATCGAGTCGTCTCAACGTTTATTGGATTTTTAACTTCACCATTTCTTGTAAGATGAGGTTTGCTAATTCCGCTGCCCCTGTATCGTTTGGATGAATCTCATCCTCAAAGAGCCATTCTTTTGTATGCCCTTTGGCGTAAGTTCCCCAGTCGATTAGATGAACATTTGGATAACGTTCTGCAGCTGCTTTTAACTGCTCATTTACTTCTTTAGCCCATTTAATTTCATAACCAGCTGTCACTAAGAAGATTTCACGGTTCCCTGACGCTTGAATCAACGCATCGATTTGCGCTGCAGAAAAAGCACCGTTTGAACCGAGGACAAATACCACAGTTTGAGAAAGTCTACCTTGTTGTGCCAACTTTTGAACGATTGGTGCGCTGTAATACAATTGACGTCCGACTTCTCCGTCCACATAGGCGTTCGGGAAGACCTCGCGAAGTTTATTCGCTGAAGCTAATAACACTGAGTCTCCGACAAAGGTAATCGGCGTCTTCTTCACTTCTTGTTCGACATTCGCTTTAATTTCATTACTAATCGTCGTTGTGCCTTCAGTGGTTGGCTCGGCTGTTGTCTCTTGTAAGAGCGCTTGGTTTTGACGAATTTTCTCCTCAACCTCTTGAACGGCTGAGTTTTGATTCTTCTCTTGTGCAAAACCAATTCCCGCAAGTCCTACACAGATAAGATACATCAATGAGAACACGAGTCCGAATTGCTTTATTCCTTTTGGAAGATTTGATTTCCCATAAGCCGTTAAATTATACGGACTATGAGCTTGCCCAATCGGAAGGATAATTCGCTCTCTTTCAAAGAGTTGATATGTGATTTCTGCCATCACGAAAATCAGCACAAATTGAATCCCAACAGATAGCCACTGCTCATCAATTCCACGTAAAAACGTTGGTGCGATGAGATGAATTGGATAAAACCATAAGTAGTATGAGAAACTTCTCTTTCCAAAGAAAGTAAATCCTTTAAAACTGAAGATGTAATGAACCCCTACTCCTTCACGAATCGAGCAAGATAACAGAAGCATCATCACGAACGATGAAATAAACATCATCATGTAATAGACTTCTGCTTGCGTTCCGTTGAAAGTCGTAAACATCCAGCCTAAAGCTCCTAAACAGAGGAGGCTCAATATATTCGGAACAGTCGAACCTGACTCACGAGCTGGTAGAAGCAATTTCCCTTCGTGAATGTAACTTAAGAGCGCTCCAAACGTGAACGAGAATAAACGCGTTGATACTAAGTAGTATACGTGCGAAGGATCTTGTTCAAACCAATAGAGTGCGGCCATCCCTGCTGCTGACGCGAGCGTTAAAAACGCGAGCAAAGCAAACTCCTGCATTCTGAGGAAGTTGAGTTTCTTCATCAGTTTTCGAAGGAGATATCCAACGATTAACAATTGCACATAAAGGGATACATACCAGAGATGCACAAACGGACTTGGATTCGCCGATTGTACGAAATAAGATTGCTGCGAGAAAATCTGATAATCATTATTGACGAAGAATAATGCCGAAAGCGCCATTCCTCGGATATTGGATAGTAATTGCGGTGCTGCCACGAATAAAAACGCGACTGTCACAACAATCATAAAGAGCATCGGGAAGAACATTCTCTTCAAGCTTTTCACTGGGAAACGCTCCTTATAATCTTCCGCAAATGTTTTGATATTATGTCGGAATGTCAAATAGCCTCCGACTACTAAAAATCCGTTAACGGCTAAAAAACCGCCCGGTAATAAATGTTGGAAATAATAATATGTAATAATTGCTAGTATAAAAAAACCTTTCAAGCCATCGAATACCGCACTCCGTTTTTTCTCTTTTTGCTTGGGAGGGTGTGGGTGCGTCGGTGCTTGAGAAGGTGTTGTTTGATAATACATAGTCCCCACTGTTTTTCTCCATTCCTTAAACTCCTATTTATTATATCTCAAAACCACTACACTTGGATACTAGGAACATTACATTTTAGTTAATTTTAAGAAAACAGTTTCCAGTTGTTTCTAAAACGTGAAAAAAGGTCCATTTCGTCTATAAAAACAAAAAAGCTAGGCCAACATTTGCCTAGCTTTCTCGCTTAAAATTTTAGTGTTCTGAAGCACCACTTGTTGCATCAACTGCTTGTGCTTGAGCTGGAGCTGAATGTCCGCTATCTGAAGCACCACTTGTTGCATCTGCTGCAGGAGCAGGAGCAGAGTGTCCGCTATTTGAAGCGCCACTTGTTGCGTCTGCTACAGGAGCAGCACCATTTGCGCTTACTAAACGTTGGCCAGTTGTTTGTAAGTACCAATCTAACCATGGTTTGAAGTCAA
>CAUUUT010000095.1:0-3181 GCA_963548485.1 uncultured Streptococcus sp. | reverse complement strand
CATTATTCGGGGTATTACAAGGTAACGATAAGACAAACTGGTTATTACAAATTCCATTCGGTTTAATCTGGAGTGGTCTATACTATGTAGTATTCAGATGGTTCATCACTCAATTTAACGTAGCAACTCCTGGTCGTCTTGAAGATGATATGTTATCAGATGACAGACCAGTTGTTGAAACTCGTGACAGCTTGAAACAAGACAGCGTTCGTATTATCGAAGCTCTAGGTGGAGCAGAAAATATCGAAGACGTGGATGCTTGTATCACTCGTCTACGTGTTGCTGTTAAAGAAGTTGATAAAGTTAACAAAGGAACATTGAAAGAGATTGGTGCGGTAGATGTTCTTGAAGTAAAAGGTGGTATTCAAGCCATTTACGGTGCGAAAGCAATTCTTTATAAGAACAATATTAATGAAATTTTAGGTGTAGACGACTAGTCAGTTAAAACACCTTTGTAGATGGACTGGTTGCAAAAATCGGTCCATCTTTTATTTTTTGAAAAAAGGCAAAATCTTTCCCGGAACCTGTGCTATAATGAAGGTAACAATGCAAAGGGGAAAAGCAGATGTTGTCATTTGAGAAAAAAGTAGCACCGATGATTGAATCGATTTATGATACGTTGACACCGATTGAAAAAACGATTGCGAAATATTTCTTGGGTGTAATCCCGGAAAATGAATCGTTATCCGCACAAGAAGTATCAAAGAGATTATTCGTATCGATTCCATCCTTAACACGATTTGCTCAAAAGTGTGGCTATAAAGGATATCGACAGTTTATTTATGACTATCAAAAGGGGAAGCAAGAAGAGACAAACTTGCATAATGATTTAACCAAAATTGTGTTGGACGATTATGCAGACCTCTTAACGAAATCCTTCTCCCTCATCAATGAAGCACAGCTGATTCATGTGTGTGACATGCTCAGTAAGGCTAAGCGCGTGTATATCTACGGACAAGGAAGTTCCGGGTTAGCAGCCTTGGAGATGAAGTTTAGGTTTATGCGACTCGGGATGATATGTGAGGCCATTACGGATTTACATACGATGCTAATGAACAGGGTATTAGTCGATGAAGATTGCCTTGTGATTGGCATTACGGTGTCGGCCAACGAAAGTGTTGTGAATGCCGTAAATATCGCAAAACTGCAAGGAGCCAAAACGGTTCTCATTACCTCTAAGAAGAGCGAAGAGTTGCAACAGGATTGTGACGAGTTAGTGCTCATTGCGATGAAGAATGCCTTAGAGCAAGGAACGACCATTACACCGCAATTCCCAGTTCTTGTCATTGTCGATATTTTATATAGTTACTACAAGGAAATCGATAAGGAACGCAAACGCTCGATTTTCTCAAATACATTACATGCCATTCAACCAGAATAAGGAGACGATAAAATGTTTGGATTTTTTAAAAAGAATCAAGTAGAAAAAGAAGTACCAGTATTTGCACTAGCTGGCGGAGAAATTGTTCCCATTACTACTGTGAACGATCCAGTATTCGCAGGGAAAATGATGGGGGATGGATTTGCAGTGATTCCTTCAAGTGGTGTGATTACTTCTCCAGTGAAAGGGGAAGTGGTGAATGTCTTCCCAACACTTCACGCTGTAGGGATTCAAACTGCTGGTGGATTAGAAGTACTCGTTCATATGGGAATTGATACCGTTGAATTAAAAGGAGGTCCTTTTGAAACAACAGTAACGGTTGGACAAAAGGTAGATGAACATACAGTGTTATCTACAGTGGACCTAGAAGCGTTAAAAGAAGCCGGGAAAGATACTGCGATGATGGTTCTCTTTACGAATATGGATAAAGTAGAATCCATCTCTATTGCGACAGAAGGAACGGTTACAGGAAAAGCTGAAGTAGGAAAAGTAACGTTAAAATCATAATGAAATCAAAATAACCTCCGCTCAAGTTTAGCGGAGGTTTCGTTTCGTTTAGAAAATACGACTGCGGTATAAGCTAACGACTTTTCCTAAAATCGTACAGTTCGGTAAGATGATAGGGTCCATCGTGTCATTTTCTGGCTCTAGGCGTACATGGTCGCTTTCGAGATAGAATCTCTTACAAGTTGCAGTGTCTTCTTCGGTCATCGCAATAACGATTTCACCGTTTGAGGCAGTTGATTGTTTACGGACAATGACAGAATCGCCATCAAAGATACCAGCATTAATCATACTGTCTCCTTTGATACGAAGCATAAATAAATCATCTGCATCGTTTTGCAAATCTGGTGGAATTGGGAAGAAGTCACTTGCTTCTTCTACAGCAAGAATTGGTTCACCGGCTGTAACCACACCAAGCATTGGAATGGCTGTTGATTTAGCGCCAATTGCTTTTAGACCTGCCATCGTTAATTCAATGGCACGTGGCTTACTTGGGTCACGTTGAATTAAGCCGTTTTTCTCAAGTCTTGATAAGTGACCATGAACGGTAGAAGTCGAAGAGAGTTGAACGGCGTTACAAATTTCACGCACTGTTGGCGGATAACCGTGCTCTTGAACTTCTTTATAAATAAACTGTAATACATCTAATTGTCTAGAATCTTTTAAATTTGTCATCGGAACATCTCCTTCTTTGAGACTAGTGTAACACACTTTGTAAACAGAAATCAAACAAATGTTCGCATGTTAGTCATATTTTTAGGAAAAAGTTTTGTCTCGTGATACACTGGGAGACGAAACGAAGGAAAGGAATGACAAACATGTTATCACCAGAAAAGATTAATCGTATTAATGAATTAGCAAGAAAGAAAAAAGAAGGAAAACTCACTCCAACGGAAGAAAAGGAACAACAACTCTTGCGCCAAGAGTATTTAGAAGCTTTTCGTGGAGGCATGCGTAACCATATCGAAGGATTGAAAATTGTTGATGAAGAAGGAAACGACGTGACTCCAGATAAACTAAAAGCGATCCAAAAAGAAAAAGGATTGCATAACCGAGACGCAGAATAGAGGTAAGAAGGCTGAATGTTTCAGCCTTTTTATTTTTGCAAAATATGCGGAATTCATGAAAGAAATATGGTGCTTGCAAGGGTTTACTATCTTTTATTTATCATAAAAATAACGGTTGCAAAAGGCCCGATAGCTTAGTAAAATAGAAGAGTAAGTTCCAGTACGGAAAATAAATTTTAAGGAGTGATTGTATGTTTGATAAAACCGATCAACTAGCAGTGAATACGAT
>CAUUUT010000094.1:0-3198 GCA_963548485.1 uncultured Streptococcus sp. | reverse complement strand
TTAGTATTTGTGGCGATTTTACTACTCGTGAAGTTCATCGTATTGCCAAACTTCTATCAAGCAGTTTCGCAAACATCCTCTTCGAAAGTAAAAGTCGAACGTGTAAAACAAATGGAGTTAGATGGCAGCAAGATTTCAACAAAATTCATGATTCGCTATACACTTCGCCAATTAATGGAAGGTTCTGTATTAACGCAAACGATTATTAGTGCAGGAATATTACCATATCTCTTGCTTCTTCCAACAGTTTTTAATTTAAGGAATGCTCCAGCAAGGATTAATTTTATGGACTTCCTAAATCTAAATACCTTCTTACCATTTGCGATGCTCATTACCTTCATTGCATTCTTTAATACAGGAGGAAATAACTTATTAGCAGTCGGAATTTCACTCGAGCGGGAAAACTATTATTATCTCAAAGTTCTTCCATTCGATATGCATGAATTTTTGGAACGGAAATTTTGGATTCTCTTTGCGATTCAGTCTGCGATTCCAGTCATTCTTATGACAGTTATTTGTACAGTACTTCGTTTACCGATTTATATGACCTTAGGTATCATTCTCTCATGGGGAATTATCAGTTTAGGACTTAGCCGTTGGGGATATGCGAGAGACTTGAAGCTCTTTACCCCAAGTTGGACGAATGTCATCGAGCTTTTAAACCGTACGCGTAGCGGAGTGAAGTCGATCATTTTTGTCGTGGTTCTCTTCGGATTTATCTTCGGAGCTGTTTATTTATTAAATATTTTACCAGAACTAGACCGTATATTGGTTTGGTTCATTACCATTGCGTATGTTGTCTTGATTCTCGGTTTATCGATTTTCGCAACATTCTACTATAAGAAAAAATTACATGAATTAGTTGATTCTGAATAATGATGTAAGACTTAGAGATTGTCTCTAAGTCTTTTTTTATAACTAGTTTTAAAGGTGTTTTATATTATATAACTAATAGTTATAACAATCGATAGAAAAACGGTATAAGAAAACCTGTTGCTATGCGGTTTGTTCTCTGTTATCCTAAGAGCATGTTCATAAGACATCACAAAGAACAGGTGAGTAGAAAATAAGATTTGCTAAGAGAGTCTCGGTTGGTGGGAAGAGATGAAATTGAATTTTTGAAGATGGCCTCGGAGTGATTTTACGTCGAATCATTAGACGTAAATGGGTAGCCCATTATAGCTGTAGAGTATAACACCCAGTGTGCGTACTCGAAAAGGTAGGATTCGTGAGGATTCTACAAAACAAGGTGGTAACACGAAAATTTCGTCCTTGCAGTAGCGATACTGTGAGGATTTTTTATTTATAGGAGGAATGTACAATGTCAAAATTACAAGCACCATTTAGAGTCGATCACGTAGGAAGTTTCTTACGTCCAAAGGAATTAGTAGAAGCAAAAGAAAAATTTGTAAAAGGTGAAATTACACGCGAGGAATTAACAGCCGTCGAAGATAAAGCCATCGAAAAGTTAGTCGAACAACAAAAGAAAGCTGGATTAAAAGGATTCACAGACGGCGAATTCCGTCGCCAATACTGGCACCTAGATTTCTTCTGGGGATTAAACGGAGTGGATCACACTCAAGCGAAAATTGGATACCAATTCCACGATGAAATTACAAAACCTGACTCAGCAGATGTCGTTGGAAAAATCACTGGTGAAAATCACCCATTCGTAGAACACTTCAAATTCTTAAAACAATTTGAGGATGAAGATTTTATCGTAAAACAAACAATTCCTGCACCAGCGCAATTCTACTTTGAATTGATTCGTGACGCAGAGCATATTGAGCAAACTTTCTCAGTATACCCTTCAAAAGAAGAACTCTTTAAAGATATCATTGCTGCTTACAGACAAGTGATTAAAGAATTATACGATGCAGGTTGCCGTCTCTTACAAATCGATGACTGTACATGGGGTGTTATCGTGGATGATAACTTCTTAAACATCATTTCAAAAGAAAGTCATTTAACACCTGAAGAATTAAGAAGAGAACACAAACGTGAATTCTTAGAATTAAACAACGGAATTCTAGAAGATTTACCAGAAGACTTAACAGTGAACACTCACGTATGCCGTGGGAACTTCCACTCAACTTGGGCAAGTTCAGGTGGCTACGATTCAGTGAGCGACGCATTATTCGAAGATGAAAACGTACATGCGTACTACTTAGAATACGATACAGACCGCGCCGGCGACTTCAAGCCACTTGCAAAAGTATCTGACGGTAAGAAAGTCGTTCTAGGGCTTCTAACTTCTAAATCAGGAAAATTAGAAGACAAAGATGAAGTGATTGCTCGTATTAAAGAAGCAAGCCAATACGTTCCACTAGAAGACTTATACTTAAGTACACAATGTGGATTTGCATCAACGGAAGAAGGAAACATCCTTACTGAAGAGGATCAATGGAAGAAAATTGCCTTAATTAGCGAAATCGCTCGTGAGGTATGGGGAGAATAATCATCCCGCAAGAAGAAATTCGAAGATAGATTGGAGAAATACCGTATGACAAAACATGCACCATTTAGAGTAGACCACGTAGGAAGTTATTTACGTCCTAAAGACTTAGTAGAAGCACGCGCAAAATTTGCAAACGGCGAAATCACACGCGAAGAATTAACAGCTGTAGAAGATAAAGAAATCCGCGAACTTGTTAAAAAACAAATCGCTGCTGGATTAAAAGGCGTTACAGACGGAGAATTCCGCCGCGCTTACTGGCACCTTGACTTCTTCTGGGGATTCAACGGTGTAGAACATACAGTAGGTGAACACGGTTATAAATTTAACGGTATCGAAACAAAAGCCGATACGGCAACATTAACAGCTCCAATCGATGGACATAACCACCCATTCGTAGAACATTTCAAATTCTTACGTGATTTAGTGAAAGATGAAGATGTTATTGTGAAATTCACAATCCCTTCTCCATCCCAATTCTATTTCGAATTAATTCGTACACCTGAACATATTGCAGCGTGGAAAGCAGTGTATCCAACTGAAAAAGAGCTTTTCGAAGCGATTAAAAACGCATATGTGGATGTCATTACAGACTTATACAACGAAGGCCTTCGCACAATTCAATTTGACGACTGTACATGGGGCGCTTTAGCAGATGATGGTTTTTCAAAACGTTTCAACGACAGCCGTCCATTAGAAGAAGTTCGTCGTGACTTTGCAGGTCGTGCATTACAATTGAACAA
>CAUUUT010000093.1:0-3206 GCA_963548485.1 uncultured Streptococcus sp. | reverse complement strand
AGAGTTGACGGGGGCGTTCTTTTTTGCTAAAATAGTCGTGTTGTAATTGTGAAGCACCACAGCTACAACCGCTCGGATTAGAGTACAAAAGACCGGAATCGGCACTTTAAACTGGCGAGTCTTAGTCTAAAATATAGGAGGTGCAATATGTACGCAATCGTAAAAACTGGTGGAAAACAAGTTAAAGTTGAAGTTGGTCAAGCAATCTACGTTGAAAAATTAAACGCAGAAGCTGGCGACAAAGTAACTTTCGAAGAAGTAGTATTTGTAGGTGGAGATGACGTTAAAGTTGGTGCTCCATTCGTAGCAGGTGCAACTGTTGAAGGAACTGTTGAAAAACAAGGCCGTCAAAAGAAAGTTGTAACTTTCAAATACAAACGTCGTAAAGACTCACACCGTAAACAAGGTCACCGTCAACCTTATACAAAAGTTGTTATTGACGCAATCAACGCTTAATCACGATGATTCAAGTGACTGTACACAAAAAGAACCAACGTATCGTTTCCTTTGAAATGACTGGTCATGCAAACTTTAGTGAACATGGTTCAGATATTGTTTGCGCAGGGGTATCGGCTTTAGCTATTACAACTGTGAACAGCATTGAGAAGTTAGCAGGATACCAACCGATTGTCGAAGTCGACGAGGTTGAGGGTGGTTACTTATATATGGAAGTTGTAGAGAACTTGACGAAAGAGCAAGAACATACAACTCAAATTTTATTAAATAGTCTATTACTAGGGTTAGAAGATATTCAATCGGAATATCAAGACTTTCTAGCTGTAACTGTTGCATAATCAATCAAGGAGGTGCACAACTATGTTAAAAGTGAATTTACAATTATTCGCCCATAAAAAAGGGGGCGGTTCTACATCAAACGGACGTGACTCACAAGCGAAACGTCTAGGTGCTAAACGTGCTGACGGACAATTCGTTTCAGGTGGTTCAATTTTATACCGTCAACGTGGAACAAAAATCCATCCAGGTGAAAACGTAGGTAGAGGTGGAGACGATACTTTATTTGCTAAAGTAGACGGAATTGTACGTTTCGAACGTAAAGGCCGTGACAAAAAACAAGTATCTGTATATCCAGTAATCGCTGCTGAATAATATTGAGTAGGATGTGACATTCAGTCACATCCTTTTTTTTAGGAAATTTGAGAGGTGACAAAACTACTGCGAACTTTTCAGATGTCTCTATAATTGCTATACTAGCTGTATCGGAGGAAGCCTTGCGTGGCTATTATAGAATCTGAACGTTCTGCGTAGTTTTGTACAAAAGCATGTGCTGCTGTCGTAGTTCATATCATTCAAAGCTCAAAAACTCTTAAAAATAGAAGGAGGGATTCTTATCGAAGCAGGTAAAGAAATCAAAGCGTTCGAAGAATTGGCAAAAGCTGTAGAGGTGCTTCAAATAGAAATCGGTTATTCGAATGTAGAGGCGCTAGGTGAGACGTTACAAAATATCGTGAACGATAATACTGCGCAACAAGTCGAAGGATTGCCAAGTAACGAAGTCGCTGAAGAATTAAACAAAGCGTATCAACAATTAGATTTAACAAGCTATTCGAGTGAAGAGATTCGCCGAATGATTCAATTCACGTTCTTAAAAGCCGCTAAAGAAGACGGCTTACAAATGAACCATCAAATGACGCCAGATGCAATCGGCTTACTCGTGGCGTATATGATAGACCAAATGACGAAGAAAGATGAGCCATTGCAAATTGCGGACTTTGCGGCAGGTAGCGGGAACTTGCTCAGCACGATTCTGTTATTCCTACAACAAGCTGGCAAAACTGTAAGTGCAACAGCCATCGATAATGACGAAGTGCTCGTTCACTTAGCCTTACAAGCTTTCGCGTTAGAACAGTTGGATGTGAAGACTTCCTTACAAGATGGCTTGCAAGATTCACTCGTGGATCCGCAAGACTTCGTAGTGAGTGATTTACCAGTCGGCTACTATCCAGTGGATACGAATGCCGCTCGTTTTGAAACGAAAAACGACGAAGGACATTCATTCGCGCATCACTTACTCATCGAACAACAAGTGCGTTACTTGAAAGAGGCAGGAGTTGGATTCTTTATCGTTCCAACGAACCTTTTTGATACACCTGAAGGAGAGAAGTTGCTGTCTTATTTACAAAAAGAAACATACGTGCAAGCCATGCTGGCATTTCCACGTAATCTCTTCAAAGATGTGCAATTTAGTAAGTCGCTTTTAATCGTTCAAAAACGTGGAAAAGGCGCAAAACAAGTGAGTCAAGTGCTCCTTGGAGATATCCCAGAATTTAAGAACAGAGAAAAATTCAGAAAATTCACTCTAACATTCGAAAAATGGGTACAAGAAATGTTATAATAAATCTGTTAGACCCACTAATGGGCTTAATTTGAAATTAAAGGAGAATGTGCATGTCAAAATCAATCGCGATTAATGCAGGAAGTTCAAGCTTGAAGTTCCAATTATTTAATATGCCACAAGAAGAAGTAGTGGCTAAAGGTTTAGTAGAACGTATTGGATTAGGTGATTCAATCTTCTCAATCAGCTATGGAGACGACCAAAAATTTGAAGTGGTAGAAGATATTCCAAACCACGAAGTTGCGGTAGAAAAATTATTAGAACAATTAGTAGCTCTAAACATTATTTCTTCATTCGACGAAATCACTGGTGTTGGTCACCGTGTCGTTGCTGGTGGGGAACTATTCAAAGATTCAGCTTTAGTTGATGACACTGTTATCCAACAAGTTGAAGACTTAGCAGAATTTGCACCATTACACAACAAAGCTGAAGCTGTAGGAATGCGCGCATTCAAACACATCTTACCAGACATTACAAGTGTTGCTGTATTCGATACTTCATTCCATACAACAATGCCTAAAAAAGCTTACTTATACAGCATTCCAATGGAATACTACAAAAAATTCAAAGCTCGTAAATACGGAGCTCACGGAACAAGCCACCGCTACGTTTCACGCCGCGCTGCTGAAATGTTAGGTAAACCAATTGAAGAATTAAAAATCATCACTTGCCATTTAGGTAACGGTGCTTCAATCACTGCGGTTGATGGCGGTAAATCTGTAGATACTTCTATGGGATTCACTCCATTAGCAGGGGTTACAATGGGTACTCGTTCTGGTGATATCGATGCTTCATTAGTAGCGTTCTTAATGAACAAATTAAACATTACAGACGTTAACGAAATGGTTGACAT
>CAUUUT010000092.1:0-3210 GCA_963548485.1 uncultured Streptococcus sp. | reverse complement strand
AAACAACTGTTTTCTATGCTGACGCTGCCACTCACCGTGATATTGTAATCTTAAATAAAAAAAGACGTATTAAAGATGTTGAAATCGAATTTGTTGTTCAACGCTTATTCCATACGCAACCCGAAGGACTGGATATTATTCATGCTGATAACTTTGTTGAAATTAGTATTCCAGTGGAGAAAAAACGACCTAGTTTTAATTAACTTATTACTATGACAGCCGGTAACGTAAAATCGCGTTAGCGGCTTTTTTTATATTAAAAAAGTAGAAAATTATCATATATGATAATTTTCTACTTTCACATTAAATTCCAACCATCTCTAAATAGAGTCGGTGTGAATAACTATCCGTCATTCCTGAAATGAAATCCGTTGCTAATAGAAGGCGTAAGTATAATTTTTCAACTTCGCTCTTTCCTTCCGCAAAGTAATGATAGGAACGTTTCTGACTCTCAGAAATAATCCCGATTTTCTTCAACTCTACATAGTCTAATTGACGATTTGTATCATATGCGATTAAAGAAGGCACAAAGCTATCTAATAAATAAGTGAGCGTTGTATACCCCGCAATCTCTAATCTCAAGATTCCTTTATTGTCATAAATGCGTTCCTCAGATAATTTACGAAGGATGACATATAGATCCTCTGCCCAAGAATTTTTGAACAAGTCTTGATTAAATGTTCCTTCCATAATCTCATCGTAATGATTCACAAAATTATGACGTGCCCCATCGATTAATTTATCACGTAAATCCACAAAGAATCGGTTGACACTAAAGACTTTCTCATCGATTGTACTTAACACTTCGCGTGTATGAACAGAATGCGGTGCATTATAGGCATCCGTACTCAAGTTATCTAGTAAAAACTCGCGCACATCTCTAAAGGAAATCACACCTTTACCAATCGCATCTTCCATATCGGCTACAAGATAAGCAATATCATCTGCAGCTTCTAAAATAAAGGTTAGCGGATGACGGTTTGTCCCTGCTCCTGTAATCTCTGTTACTTTTTGGAATGTTTCTTCTTCTGCAAAGAAATAGCCAACTTTCTTCGAAGTGATTTGTTCTGTTTTCTTACGAGAAGACGGGTACGTATATTTCAATATCGTATTAAGCGTCGCTGCCGTTAAATCAAGTCCATCAAATTCTCCTTTGAAATCATGCAACTTCGATACAATTCGCAATGATTGCGCATTCCCTTCAAAACGATAGAAATCATAAACATAAGGACTTGCTAGAAATTCTTCTGCCACATCACTTTTCTCTTTTAAGAGGCTTGGCAGATTTTTCTTAAACCATTGCCGAATGATGTCTTCCCCAAAATGGCCATAAGGAGGGTTCCCAAGGTCATGAACAAGACTGGCACATTCAACGATTTTCAACACATCCTCTTGATGGTCAATCATCTCTTGCTTACTGCTGTCAGGTTTCTTCTCTAATTCCTCTTGCAATAAAATAACTATTTCCTTCGCTAGTGACCTTGCCACCATTGCAACTTCTAACGAATGCGTTAAACGCGTATGAATAAAATCTAGTCTCTCCAGAGGAAACACTTGCGTCTTGTCCTGTAATCTTCGAAATGATGGACTCGTTACAATTCTTTTGTAATCATCATCAAATTCATTACGATGCGTTGCTTTTTTACCAGAAAGACGTTTTGTTGATAGTAATTTAGACCATTCCATAAATCATACCCCTTCCATTACTCCACCTCATTATACCAAAAGTTCGTCCACCTTTGGAATTTTGCGCATTTGATGGATATAAACTGTAATGCAAATGATAAAGCAGATAAAGTCGGAAATTGGACCTGCGAAAATTAATCCATCTACTCCAAAACTAGTTGCAAGAAGAATCATCACTGGAAGTAAGACAAACATTTGTCGTGTTAAAGAAAGAATCGCTCCTAATTTTGCTTTTCCGATTGCTGGGAAGAAGGTCGTCACAATAATAGTAGTCCCATTAATAAACGTAAAGAATAAGAACGCTCGTGCATATCTCACTCCAAATTCATAGTAAAGAGCATCCCCACTTCCGAACATTTGAATCAGTTGTAGCGGAAAGGCTTCGAATAAAATCCATAAAATTGTAGATAAAATAACGGTAACTTTCAGTAGTAAGTTCATCGTTTCATGCACACGTGAATATTTCTTTGCTCCATAGTTAAAGCCTAAAATCGGTTGTGCTCCTTGATTTAACCCAATCACAACTGCAATGAAGATAACGAAGATTTTGCTTACCACCCCGCCAACAGCAATCGGAATATCACTACCGTAAATGGATTGTGCTCCATATGTACGTAAAAGATTATTTGATGCAATTTGTACGATGGTCGCAGAAATTTGGAAAATGAATGATGTTAATCCGAGAGACGCAATGACTTTCACATCCTCAAACGATAATTTAAAGTCGCTACGCTCAAAACGAACAGATCTAAATCGTGGAATATACGCGAGTAACACAAGCGCTGAAACAACTTGACTGAACACCGTTGCCCAAGCAGCTCCCGCAATCCCCATATTGAATCCAAAGATGAACAACGGATCAAGAATGGTATTCAGCAAGGCTCCCACAATAATCGCCATCATCGAATACGTTGCTCTACCATCTGCACGAACTAATGGATTAAACCCAATCGAAATCATGAAAAACGGAATCCCAAAAGCTGTAATCCCTGCATACTCACTGGCATATCCTAAAATCTGATCAGTAGCACCAAATAAGTTCAATAACGGTTGTAAGAACAATAGAACCACACTCATAATGATTAACCCAGTGGTCACCAACAACACCACTGCAGTCCCAGCAACTTCACGAGCATGCTTGTCCTCTTTTCTCCCCAGCGCCAAGTTAAAGTTTGACGCGGCACCAATTCCGACCATTAAGCCAATCGCCATACAGATGGTTGTGATTGGAAAGGCAATATTCGTTGCTGCATTTCCTAAATATCCTACTCCTTGTCCAATAAAGATTTGGTCAACAATATTATAGAGTGCATTCACCACATTCGCGACAATCGCAGGAATCGCCATCTTTCTAAGAAGAGTCCCTATCTTTTCTATACCTAATGGATTTTGTTTTTCTTCTACTATCATTTAAACTCTCCTTCTCAATTAATTGTATATATGCATAAAAAAAGCCCCTCCACAAGTGGAGAGATCTACCAATACATTTATCTTAACTTTGCAATCTGATTTTGTCAAACATCC
>CAUUUT010000091.1:0-3342 GCA_963548485.1 uncultured Streptococcus sp. | reverse complement strand
AATATACTTTACGCGTGAATCCTCAAGATATCGGTCGTGTGATCGGTAAACAAGGACGTGTGGCTCGTGCTATTCGTACGATTACTTATAGTGTTCGTACTCGCGGACCAAAACGTGTGCGTCTAAGTATTGAGAACCTAGATTAATAGGCGAAGCCTTGGAGAAATCCAAGGCTTTTTTTGTGCTATAAAGAATTAACTTAAAACGATGACTTCGAATCCTTACGGATTACTTTATACTAGCTGTACTGGGGCAACGGCTTGAGCCTGTTGTCTCAAGCTCTTTCAAGATTCAAATGGACTCTAAAAAGTAAATTTTTAAGAGTCCATAATTCACTTTGAATGCTATTCCCTAGTACTGCTAGTATAAAATCCGTAGTATTCTTCGTCATCGTTTAGTGGTTATAAAAAAGTTTTGGATTTCTGCAAAGCTTCACCGGGGGAAAGAGAAAACAGAGAGTGTGTGCAACGAGGATTCTTCGTCATCGTTTAGTTATTATAAAAAGTTTGGATTTTTCCAAAGCTTCGCTGGAGGGATGAGACGACAGGGAGTGTGTGCTTTCAATGGTGCTCAAAGTTGTTGGTGCTACAATAGATGGATTTCTGTGCCCGGTTAGAGGGTAAGAAAAGGTGAGTGATTCCGTATAAGGTATCAGTCATTATACCGTATACGGTATAATGACTGTTCTTTTATTGTCGTTAGTACTCGGTTTTTTGATTGTTTTTCGTGAGTTTGGTATGATAAGTGAGTAAAATTGTAGTTGAAGGGAAGACCTTATGAAGAAAAAGCCGATATTAAAAGAACAAATGAATCGACAATATTATTATTTATTTGGCCTATCCGCTATTTTGATGCTGCTTGCATTCTGTATCGAGTCGCCTCAATCGTTATTTCAGGGAATGATTACGATTCTAATTTCGCCAAGTCAATTATTTACGGATTATATGCAAATTGCGTCCGTTGGAAGTACGCTACTGAATGTGGCTATCATGCTTATTATAAATATTTATAGTTATAAGAAACTAGAAATTCCTGTTAACGGAACAGTGATTGGGAGCTTAGGGATGCTTGCGGGATTCTCGTTTTTCGGGAAGAATCTCTTTAACAGTATTCCGTTTATGCTAGGTGTATGGATTTATGCAAAAGTAACAAGGCAGAATTATCGAAATTATGTGATTGTCGGGTTGTTTGGATCGGCGTTAGGGCCGTTGGTGTCCTTCCTCGCTTTTGGAGGAGTGTTGCCAAGTGGGTTCAGTATTTTGATTGCTTATGCTCTTGGAATTTTTATTGGATTTATCTTGCCTCAATTATCAACTCAATATTTAGGATTCCATCAAGGATTCAGTTTATATAACGTTGGGTTTACAGCGGGAATCGTTGGGATGGTCGTTCTAGGCTTTCTAAACGCGTTTGAAATCGAAGTAGAGACAAAGGCACTTGCTAATAAAGAAAGTCCACTGATTTTGTACGCAATCTTAATTGGACTTTGTATGATGTTACTTGCGACAAGTTTCTATCTACATGTTAAAAAGAAAGAAAAATATCAGTTTAAATTGCTCTTAAAATTATCAGGACGTCTGCCAAGTGATTTTGTTGAAATGACGAACTTAGCAACGGTAACGTTCAATATGAGTATCATGGGATTCGTTCTATTAGGCTATGTCCTTCTTAATGGTGGACAACTGAATGGTCCGATTGTCGGCAGTATTATTGGAGCGATGAGTTTTGGAGCCTTCGGGAACCAAGTAAAAAATACAGTTCCTGTATTAGTAGGGATTATGATTGGATGCTACTTAACAGGAGTCGACGCAGCAAGTACGAGCGCACTCGTGGCAGCTATCTTTGGAACCACTCTTGCGCCTGTAAGTGGGTATTATGGGCCAATTGCAGGGATGATTGCAGGGTTTGTTCATATTACACTTGTAAGCCACGTAGTTGTCATGCATGGGGGATTAAACCTTTACAACAATGGATTCGCAGGAGGATTCGTTGCGGCGGTTCTCGTACCCATTTTTGAAATTTTTGAAGGCATTCGCCAAGATATCAAGGAAAGAAAGGCTGAGGGATAATGGCAACAGAAAAGGATTTTGTAAAACGTATCGTAAAGGAAATGGTCGATTATTATTTGTACCATGAATTGTATGATGTCACAGCGCATGTAGTGTATGTGCCGCATGAAAAAGCAACGATTACTTCTACAGCACCTTATACAAAATTACCAGAAGACTTAGATTTATTAGAAGCAGGGCTTTCAGTTGAAAAACACTTAGAATTAGATTCGATGTATAGCTCTTTAATGGGATCACATAATCGTGATAAAAATTACTGTATGCTCGGCCAATGTATCGATGATTATGAGATTGAAGTGACTGATTCGACATTAAAGATTATTGTAGAACGACTCTTTTAAGGAGGAAGAAGAATGACAACTTTTTATAAAGTAGGAAAAATTGTGAATACACAAGGACTTCGTGGGGAAGTGCGTGTGATTTCAACGACAGACTTTGCCGAAGAACGTTATAAAAAAGGAACGGAATTAGCCATTTTTAAAGATGGAGAGTTTCTAACATTTGTGACGGTGGCAAGTCATCGTCGTCATAAAAACTTTGATTTGTTAACGTTCGAAGGAATGAACCGTATTGAAGATGTTGAAAAATACAAAGAATGTCTCCTAAAGGTAGCCGAAGAACAATTGACGGAACTGGAAGAGGACGAGTTTTACTACCATGAAATTATCGGACTTGAAATTGTAACGGATGAAGGCGAAGTACTTGGAAAAGTTACCGAAATTCTTTCACCAGGATCAAATGATGTCTGGGTTGTAAAACAAAAAGGAAAGAAAGAACTCTTAATTCCATTTATTGAACCAGTCGTTTATAAAGTTGATAAAGAAGAAAAGAAAGCTTATATCCATCTATTGGAAGGGTTGATCGATTAAGATGAAGATTGATGTATTAACATTATTCCCTGAAATGGTACAAGGGCCGATGACGCAATCGATTATCGGGAAGGCCATCGAAGCTGGGAAAATCGAATTTGAGACGACTGATTTTCGCCAGTTTTCAAATAACAAACATAATCATGTGGACGATTATCCATTCGGTGGTGGAGCTGGAATGCTTCTAAAAGTCGAGCCAATTGACTTAGCGCTTGCATCGATTCGTGAGCGTTCCCCTGAAACAACGCCACGTGTGATTTTAATGGATCCAGCTGGGAAGACATTTACACAAAAGGATGCTGAAGAATTATCGAAGGAAGAACATTTGGTGTTTATTTGTGGTCACTACGAAGGCTATGATGAACGCATTCGTACGCTTGTGACGGATGAATACTCGATTGGAG
>CAUUUT010000090.1:0-3350 GCA_963548485.1 uncultured Streptococcus sp. | reverse complement strand
GGATTTTCTGGTGGGATGTTAGGATAATCAATAGTATTATATAAAAGTATCAATCACATACGAGTGATACTTTGGGAAAAAAAATAAAATAGTCCAATTTACTTGACCGTGTACTATGGTACATGGTTTATAATATTCAGGGGGTGAAATAAGATGATTTATCGCATTAGTGAGTTTGCAGATAAATGTGGAGTTAATAAAGAAACGATCAGATATTACGAGCGAAAAAATTTATTACAAGAACCTCACCGAACGGAAGCTGGTTATCGGATATATTCATATGATGACGTTAAGCGTGTTGGGTTTATTAAACGAATACAGGAACTTGGTTTCTCTTTAAGCGAGATTTATAAATTACTTGCTGTTGTAGATAAAGATGAAGTTCGTTGTCAAGATATGTTCGAATTTGTTTCTAAAAAACAAAAGGAAGTGCAAAAACAAATAGAGGATTTAAAACGAATTGAAACTATGTTAGACGACTTAAAACAACGATGTCCAGCTGAAAAGCAATTACATTCGTGTCCAATAATAGAAACATTAACATGAGAGATTAATTAACGAAAGGAGCTTTTTTATGAATAAATTTAAGGTAAACATTTCAGGAATGACTTGTACGGGTTGTGAAAAACACGTAGAATCAGCACTTGAAAAGATAGGTGCTAAAAATATTGAGTCTAGTTATCGTCGTGGTGAAGCAGTATTTGAACTGCCCGATGATATTGAGGTTGAAAGTGCAATAAAGGCGATTGATGAAGCAAATTACCAAGCCGGAGAAATTGAAGAAGTATCATCACTAGAAAACGTGGCGTTAATTAATGAAGACAATTATGACCTTCTTATTATTGGTTCTGGTGCTGCTGCCTTTTCTTCGGCAATTAAAGCTATAGAATACGGTGCAAAAGTTGGAATGATTGAGCGTGGAACGGTTGGGGGAACCTGTGTGAATATTGGCTGTGTTCCGTCAAAAACTCTTCTTAGGGCAGGGGAAATCAATCATTTATCAAAAGACAATCCGTTTATAGGTTTACAAACATCCGCTGGAGAAGTGGATTTAGCTAGTTTAATCACGCAAAAGGATAAATTGGTGAGCGAACTTCGGAATCAAAAATATATGGATTTAATTGATGAATATAATTTTGATTTAATTAAAGGTGAAGCAAAATTCGTTGATGCTAGTACGGTTGAGGTCAATGGGGCAAAGTTATCTGCAAAACGCTTTTTAATTGCAACAGGTGCATCGCCTTCGTTGCCCCAAATTTCAGGACTTGAAAAAATGGACTATTTAACTAGTACAACACTTCTTGAGTTAAAGAAAATACCAAAACGATTAACTGTAATTGGTTCAGGATACATTGGAATGGAGCTTGGACAACTATTTCATCATTTAGGTTCAGAAATAACGCTTATGCAAAGAAGTGAGCGACTTTTAAAGGAGTATGATCCTGAGATTTCAGAGTCAGTTGAAAAAGCGTTAATTGAACAGGGTATAAACCTTGTCAAAGGGGCAACTTTTGAGCGTGTTGAACAAAGTGGAGAGATAAAAAGGGTTTACGTAACAGTAAATGGCAGTAGAGAAGTCATTGAATCAGATCAGTTACTTGTTGCCACTGGAAGAAAACCAAATACGGATTCTTTAAATTTAAGTGCAGCAGGTGTTGAAACTGGAAAAAATAATGAAATCCTGATCAATGATTTTGGTCAAACAAGTAATGAAAAGATTTATGCAGCAGGAGATGTGACTTTAGGACCACAATTTGTATATGTAGCAGCCTATGAAGGTGGAATTATTACTGATAATGCTATTGGTGGATTAAACAAAAAAATAGATTTATCGGTAGTTCCTGCTGTTACGTTTACGAATCCGACGGTTGCAACGGTTGGTTTAACAGAAGAACAAGCAAAAGAGAAAGGGTATGATGTGAAGACATCTGTATTACCTTTAGATGCTGTTCCAAGAGCAATTGTAAACCGTGAAACAACCGGTGTATTTAAACTAGTAGCAGATGCAGAAACACTAAAAGTATTAGGGGTTCATATTGTATCTGAAAATGCAGGAGATGTCATCTATGCAGCATCATTAGCTGTTAAATTTGGCTTAACGATAGAAGATTTAACAGAAACCCTAGCACCATATTTAACAATGGCTGAAGGGCTAAAATTAGTTGCACTTACGTTCGATAAAGATATTTCGAAATTATCTTGTTGTGCAGGCTAAGGGAACTTTTTTACAACTCCCTATTCAAGTGAACCAGCTAATGCTTTAAGGGATTTTCTAAGTGCATTTGTGGTCACAAAAATAATTTAACACTGATGATTTCGACATCAAATCTATAATTGATACCTTAACACCGCAGAGTAATAAAGGATGAATAATATGTCAGACTTATTATCCCTACCAGACATTAAAACAATAGAACCGCCACAAGAAAATGAAACCGATATGATGTTTAAAGTTGAAGCAGTCGGACCACCTGAACGTTGTCCTGAATGTGGTTTTGACAAGTTGTACAAACACAGTTCAAGAAATCAACTAATTATGGATTTGCCCATTCGTTTAAAGCGAGTGGGCTTACAATTGAACCGTAGACGATACAAGTGTCGTGAATGCGGATCTACCTTCTGGGAACGCCTAATATCTGTAGATGAAAAGCGTAGTATGACCAAAAGGCTTTTAAAGTCCATTCAAGAGCAATCCATGTCTAAGACCTTTGTAGAAGTCGCAGAAAGCGTTGGTGTTGACGAGAAAACCATTAGGAACGTTTTTAAGGACTATGTGGCACTCAAAGAACGTGAATACCAGTTTGAAACTCCTAAGTGGCTTGGGATAGACGAGATACATATTATCCGTAGACCTCGGCTTGTATTGACTAATATTGAACGCAGGACTATTTATGACATCAAGCCTAACCGTAACAAGGAAACAGTCATCCAACGTCTTTCAGAAATCAGTGACAGGACTTACATTGAGTACGTCACAATGGATATGTGGAAGCCCTACAAAGACGCAGTGAACACTATCCTTCCACACGCTAAAGTTGTCGTAGATAAGTTTCATGTAGTTAGAATGGCTAATCAAGCCTTAGATAACGTCAGAAAGTCTTTGAAAGCCCATATGAGCCAAAAAGAAAGACGTACCCTTATGCGTGAAAGGTTTATCCTTCTAAAGCGTAAACACGATCTAAATGAACGTGAATCATTCCTCTTAGATACTTGGTTAGGTAATCTTCCTGCTTTAAAAGAAGCCTATGAACTCAAAGAAGAGTTTTACTGGATATGGGATACTCCTGATCCAGATGAAGGTCATCTTCGTTATAGTCAATGGAGACACCGTTGTATGTCCAGCAACTCTA
>CAUUUT010000089.1:0-3366 GCA_963548485.1 uncultured Streptococcus sp. | reverse complement strand
TATATTCTTACGGTTTAATTCGTATGAGCGGATTAAAATTCGAAAAGAAAAACTTCAAAATGATTTTTGGTAACATCATCGTTATCGCAACATTTGCTGGATTATTAATCTGGATCTTCCAAGCTTCATTACCACAAGTTGCTGTACAAGTAAAAGTTGGTGAAGAAACTAAAGAAGTTATGTACGCTTTCTTACGTATCGATAAGACAGCTCCATGGTTATTCAAAGCTATTACTTACTTAGCTGACTTAAGCTCACCACTTGCATGGTTAGCAATCGGTATCACTTTAGGAAACATTTCTTTAGGTGAAGCAGTTAAAGATAAGATGGTTTGGTACTACAGCATTGTTAAATTAATCTTAGTTCCTGCAGTATTCGTTGCAATTATCTTTGCAGTTAGCCCATTCTTACCTATGGCACCAGAAGCTTCAAAAGGTATTCTTATTATGTTAGCTACACCACCTGCAACTGTTGCTGTGGCTTACGCTATCAAATATGATAAAGAAGCAGCACTTGCAAGTAACGCTTCATTACTAGGAACTGTATTAGCAGTATTCGCAATTGTCTTCTGGATTGTTGTTGGATCTGTTATTTTCCCTGGTGTAGGATTAAACAATAAAAGTAGATCGATTTTCGGTCTACTTTTCAATTTATATAAAATGGAGGATTTAAAATGAAAGTTTTAGCATATGGTGTTCGTGAAGTTGAATTACCAATTTTCGAACAAGTAAACAAAAAATTTGGATACGAATTAACATGTATTCCAGAATACTTAAATTCTGAAGAAACTGCTCGCAAGGCAGAAGGTTTCAAAGCTGTTATCTTACGTGGTAACTGCTGGGCAAACAAAGAAACTTTAGATATCTACAAAGAATTAGGAGTAGAGTACGTATTAACTCGTACGGTTGGTGTAAACCACATCGATGCTGAATACGCAAAATCATTAGGAATGAAATTAGGTTACGTTCCTTTCTATTCTCCAAACGCAATTAGTGAATTAGCTGTTACATTAGCAATGACATTATTACGTAATGTTGCTTATACTGCAGCAAAAACAAGCCAACAAGATTTCACAGTAGACACTCAAATGTTTGCTAAAGAAATCCGTAACTGTACTGTTGGGGTTGTTGGTATCGGACGTATCGGATTAACAACTGCAACATTATTCAAGGGGTTAGGCGCAAACGTATTAGCATACGACGCTTTCCCTAAAGAAGGTGTTGACCACATCTGTACTCAAGTTTCATTGGACGAATTATTAGAAAAATCTGACGTGATTTCAATTCACGCTCCTTACATTCCTGCAAACGGAAAAGTAATAACTAAAGAATTCATCAGCAAAATGAAACCTGGTGCAATCTTAGTAAACACTGCTCGTGGTGAATTACAAGATATTGATGCAATCATCGAGGCTTTAGAATCAGGTCACTTACGTGGTGTTGGTTTAGACGTATTAGAAGGAGAAAGCGAAGTATTCTTTAAAGATCTACGTGGTCAAGAAATCGCAAATCCTGCTATCCGTAAATTAGTTGAAATGTACCCACGCGTGTTATTAACACCTCATATGGGAAGTTATACTGATGAAGCAGTGTTAAACATGGTTGAAACAAGTTTTGAGAACTTAAAAGAATATCTTGAAACTGGTTCATGTAAAAATGACATTCAATGCTAATTAAAGCAAAAGAAAACATCTCTTAGAGAAAAAATCTAAGAGATGTTTTTTGCTTTATAAATATTTGAAAACGGCTAGGAACATAAAAATTGCTCCGGCAAGAACAAACAGATGCCAAATGACATGATAGAAATTGTGATATTTCCGTTTGTAAAAGATCGTTCCTAGAGAGTAACTTAATCCGCCAAGAAAGAGGTAGAGAATACCTCCCCAACCCATACTTTCATAGAGTGGTTTTAAAGTAAAGATAGATACCCAACCCATTGCTAAATAAAGAAAAACTGAAATTTTAGAGAATTTCTCTAAAAAGAAAGCTTCAATGATGACGCCACCGATTGCAAACGCCCAAATAGCCATACAGAAAATGAATCCTTGTTGACCTCCGATTCCAATTAAACAGAATGGAGTATAGGTTCCAGCGATTAATAAGTAAATCGAAGAGTGATCGATTCGTTGGAATATTTTTGCTGCTTTCGTAAATTTAAAACTATGATAGAGTGTTGATGCCAAAAATAATAAAATTAGTGAAGCGCCATATACACTAAATGCAATGATTTGAGTAGTATTATTAACGGCTACAGACTTCATCAGAAGGAGAACGAGAGCAGTGATGGCTAATGCCACACCAATACCGTGAGTAACTGCGTTTAAAACTTCACCGATGATTTCTGACTTAATCGATTGGACTTTTCGATCTTTTTTTAGAGTTGATTCTTTCATAGAAACACGCTCCTTTCAATACATTTCATTATAGAAGTGAAATTAGGATTTGTCCAACATACTTTTTTGGACTTTTCTATGAATTGTCGTACGTTCGTTGTTAAGAAAGGCTTAAATAAGCGGTTTTAAGTTTCCATTACTTGTGTTTTATAGTAGAATAGTAAATATATCAATAACGGGGTTTCCCACAAAAGGAGAATAAATAATGAGTGTTCATATTAATGCTAAAAAAGGCCAAGTTGCTGAATCAGTTTTAATGCCAGGAGATCCATTACGTGCAAAATATATTGCTGAACATTATTTAACAGAAGTGGAACAATACAATGCTGTCCGTAACATGTTTGGTTACACAGGTCTTTATAAAGGACAACGTGTTTCTGTTCAAGGTAGTGGTATGGGGATTCCATCTATTATGATTTATGCCAACGAACTATTCACTGAATTTGGTGCAGAACGCATCATTCGTATCGGTTCTGCCGGTGGTATGCAAGAAGATGTTAAAGTTCGTGATATTGTGTTAGCGCAAGGGGCTACTACAGATTCATCAATCTTCAACAACATTTTCCAAAACCAAGTAACTTTTGCACCGATTGCAAGCTTTAATCTATTAGATAAAGCCTACCATATTGCAAAAGACCGTGGTGTTGGTGTACACGTAGGAAATGTATTGTCATCTGACCGTTTCTACAATGCCGAATTAGATAAGAAAAAATTAATGGATTACGGTATGCTTTGCGTTGAAATGGAAGCTGCAGGATTATATGCATTAGCTGCTCAACACAAAAAAGAAGCATTAGCAATTCTTACAATTAGTGACCACCTATTAACAGGTGAAGAAACAACTGCACAAGAACGTGAACAAACATTTAACGATATGATGGAAATCGCGCTAGAAACTGTACGTGCATAAATTTTGAAGTAGAAAGAAGGAACCCGAATGGGAAATAATCCAAAACCTCAAGGTGCGGTTCAAA
>CAUUUT010000088.1:0-3376 GCA_963548485.1 uncultured Streptococcus sp. | reverse complement strand
AGAAGGGCTCTATTATAAGATGTATCAACTCCAAGCAGGGATGATGCAAGAATAAAACAAACAGGAAAAGACATAGCGAAGAGATTCGTTATGTCTTTTTTTGCGAATGTCACATTTTTGTTACGGTTCATAATTGTTACATCTTCAGTTGAAAAAGTCAGTTGTATCAAAAATGATACGTATCATTTTTGATACAAAAGCAGTTGAATAATTAAAGTGTATCATCTGTGATACGTATCATGCATGATACAAAAGCATAAAAAAACACCTTTGAGAAAATTTCTCAAAGGTATTTTGCGTTATTATCTACGGTTTTGTTTGCCAGCGTTACGGCCACCAGTTTTGTTTTGACGTTGAGCAAACGTTTCTTGTTGAGTCGCTTTTTGAGCTGTTTTACGTGGTGTTGTACGTTGTGGTAACACAATGTTTTCATGGTTTAATTCTTCGTCGATTTGAGCTTTAATTTTTGGACGAATATATGTGTTTTGAATCCATGATTGTAAAATTTGAATAAGGGCAGAGATGAAGAAGTAAATACCAACCCCAGCTGGTGATTGGAAAGTCATCATGAACATCATTACTGGAAGAATGTAGTTCATTGAACGACTTTGTTTTTTCGTTTCTTCGTCCATTCCCATTTGGCTGACGACTGATTGAACATAGTAAGCCACCATTGTCGCAAGGGCAATTGGTAAGAATTGTGCTCCAAGGTTGATTCCCATGAAATCACTGCTTGAAATTTCGTTTGATAATAGAATCGCGTTATACAATCCGCTCCAGATTGGGAGTGTAATCAAGATTGGTAAACATCCCGAACCGATACCGCCCATTAATGAGACATTGTTTAATTTGTATAACTCCATTTGTTCTTGTTGGATTGCAAGTTTCTCTTCAGGAGTTGTCGCTTGTTCTGCACGAGCAGTAATCTCAGAAATATAAGGTTTTAATACTGCCATTTTTTCTTGTTGGACAAGCATTGCTTTCATTTGATGGAATTGTGTTGGCATCAATAGGACACGAACGAGTATTGATACAATCACAATTGCAATCGCGTAGTTTCCGTTAAATACGGAAGCAATTTGGTTTAATAACCATTGTGTTGGAACGACTAAATAATTATAGAGCCAACCAATTGGTTCCTTATTTTCATTAAATTGAACGGTACATCCCGCAAGTAGTAGGGGAAGAACTGTTGCAACGAATAGCAGTTGAGCTTTTTTAGTTAGTTTCATAATCACTTTCCTTTTCATTTAATAACATGATTTATTGTACACGTGTTTCGTTGAAATAGCAACGTTCTTTATATAATTTGAAACTTTGTGTATAGCGGGGCGTCATGGACTTCACTTTCTTCATAGCGATCCACACGTCCGTAAGGGGAAACGGAAGCTTTAACTCTTTCGATAAAACGAGCGACAGCTTTTTCCTCGCCTTGTGCTACCGCAAATACAGAGCCATCCATTTTATTTTGAACGGTTCCGCACAGGTCGAGTTGAATCGCTAATTGTTGTGTGAAAAAGCGAAAACCAACACCTTGAACACGTCCCCAGACGCGAATTTGTCTTGTAATCATGGAAAGACCTCCTAAATCATAAATTATTTCTCATCTCTATGAAACAAGATTACCATGATTTCGCAAAATTTGGTATACTAATAGACGAGGTGAAAACATGTTTAAAGTAATTGAAACAGTAGGTCAGGATGAACCATGGTGGTTTTTTGACGACTGGGAAAAAATGATTGTTTCGACTGAAGTTTTTAGTACATTAGAAGAAGCGTACGAAAGCTTTAAGAAGCATGAAGCAAGACTTGAATCAAACTATCCAGAAAAGCGTGCAAAAGGAGAGAGTGCTGTTGCCTTTTGGACAAAAGAAGAAAAAGAATATTGTGTGTCGTGTGAATGTGATGTTCAAATATTCCACGGGCTTATTTTAGTCGATGAGAAGAATCAATTAGTAGAGTTGAAAGGAGAAGAACGTGGCTAAACAAACGAAGAAAAAAACACAACGAAAAAATACAAAGAATACAAATCCGTTTTTATCCATTGAAGCTGTTGCAGTATTTATTATTGTCTATAGTATATTAGCTATTTTTCAATTAGGCTTCCTTGGAAAATTCTTTGCGAATCTGATTCGTTTCTTTATCGGAGATTTATTTGTTTTCGGTGGAGTGTGCGGCGTTCTAGCTGGATTTGGAATGTTATTCCGTGGAAGAATGCCTAAAATCATTTGGAGATGGACTGCAGCTGCAATCTCATCAAGTGTGGCACTACTTCTATTTGTGTCTGTGATTACTTATAGTAGTTTCACTAGTTCAGGTTCTCCAGTGTTCCAAGAGATGATGAGTCGCTTTATGGTGGACTTTACTTCAAATACCGTTTCTCAACGTCTCGGTGGTGGGTTATTGGGAACTCTCCTTTATTCTTGTACGTATTTCCTTGTTTCGCAGTGGGGAACTTATTTACTCGTATTCTTATTATTAGTATGTAGTGCATTGTTAATTTTTAACGTCCATTTAAGTGATGTGATGGATTTCGTACGTACACAAACAGCCAATGCGTCAGAAAAATTAGCTGAGCGTAAAGCGGAACGTGAAGCCCGCCGTGTAGAAGAAGAACAAGAAAGAGAAGAGCAGGTTGTTGCTACCCCTGTTACACCAGATGTAACACCTGTACAAACTGAAACAACTGAGAAACCAAAAGAACCAAGAAAAACTCATTCATTATTAGACCGAATGAAGGATGTGTTCTTTGATGAATATGAAGACGAAACATTAACTGAGGCAGAATATTCATCGTCTCCAATGGTAGAACCTGATGAAGTGATTCCTCCAATGGAACCAGTCGCACCTGTAGAACCAGTCGCACCAGTGATGCCTGTACAACCAGTAGCTCCTGTAGCCGTTCCAAAAGCGGAAGAGCCTGAATTTGAGGATGATGGGGAAGATATCGGGGAACTTTCAATGAGTGGTGAACAAAATGATGAAGATTATCAATTACCACCAGTAACCTTATTAAATCCCGTACAACAATCGGATCAATCGAATGAACGTACGATTGTAGAACGGAATATGCGTATTTTAGAGCGTACCTTTGCAAGTTTTGGTGTGGATGCTAAAGTAATGCCAAACCCAATGCTAGGACCAGCTGTTACAAAATACGAAATTCAACCAGCGATTGGTGTGAAAGTAAGTAAGATTGTTAACTTGAGTGATGATATTGCACTTGCACTAGCCGCAAAAGATATTCGTATCGAAGCTCCAATTCCAGGAAAGCCTTATGTGGGAATTGAGGTTCCAAATAGCCAAACAAGTTTTGTTTCCTTTAGCGATGTGATTCAATCAGCGATTCAATCGCCAAAACCTTTAGACGTACCAT
>CAUUUT010000087.1:0-3393 GCA_963548485.1 uncultured Streptococcus sp. | reverse complement strand
ACTTACTTTTTGATTCTTGTCGGATGATGGTATGTGGGGATTTGCGGCCCGCGTTCGAGTTTCGAAAGAGCATTTGCATTTTTTCATCATCGAAGAGTTCTAAGTTTTGATCGACGAAGTGACTCGCATCCGCTTTCCAATCCGAATGGTAGTAATTAAATAATTCCGCCATAGCGACAGTTTTGTCGGTGGCGCTCCCTTTAAATTCAGGGTCTGTTACATCGGTTAAGTATTGTTGCATTTTTGCAATTCTATTTTTATCAAAATCTGCCATAAGATTCGCCTCTTTTCAGTCTTATTTTAGCATAGAAGCTATTTTCTTAAAAGAAATTTTTTCAAACCCCTGTTCATTTAAAGAGGAATGTTTTATACTATTACTTGCTAAATTTTTGAAGAGGAGGGTGTCTGATGGCTAAAGATATGACATGTGGAAAACCGTTGAAATTAATTTGGAATTTTACCATTCCGCTGTTAATCGGAAATTTATTCCAACAATTGTACAATATGGCTGATACTTTTATTGTAGGGCGTACCATAGGAGTGAATGCACTAGCGTCCGTTGGTTCTTCCGGAAGTATTGTCTTTTTGATTATCGGGTTTGCGACTGGGTTAACAGCAGGTCTTGCGATTCCATTAGCGCAACGGTTTGGTGCGAAGGATTATAAAGGCGTGAAGCATAGTTTTTATGTGTCCATCTTGATTTCACTGGTCGTGGCAATTGTTCTAACGGCTTTGAGTATGATTTTCTGCCGTCAGATATTAGAAATCATGCAGACACCATCCGAGATTATTGATGGAGCTTATGATTATTTAATGGTCATCTTTGGGGGTATTTTCTCCTCAATGGCCTATAATTTACTTTCGAATATTTTTCGTTCGATTGGGGATGCAAAAACTCCTCTCTATTTTCTTGTAGTGGCATGCATTATGAATATTGTTTTGGATATCGCATTTATTGCTGGATTAGGAATGGGAGTTGAAGGAGCAGGATATGCGACCGTTGTGTCTCAAATCTTCTCAGCAATTGCCTGTGTGGTATATATTTGGAAAAAAATACCAGTGTTACGCTTAACGAAAGAGGATTTAGTGGCGACACAGAAAGATATTCGAGAACATTGTCGTATTTCATTCCCAATGGCGTTTCAAGCTTCGATTATTGCCATCGGAACGATTATGGTCCAAATCGCGTTAAATCAATTAGGACCGACTTCGGTTGCGGCACATACAGCAGCACAAAAGATTGATCAGCTAGCGATTCTTCCAATGATGTCATTTGGAGTTACCATGGCTACCTATTCTGCCCAAAACTATGGTGCGAAGAAATATGATCGTATCTGGCTGGGTGTTCGCGAATGTATCAAGTTATCGTTGACCTTTGCGATTGGAATTGGGATTATTTTAAATCTCTTTAGTCCACTTCTGATTCGCGCATTCGTTGGAGAAGGACATGAGGAAGTCGTTGAATTAGGACGACTATTCTTTCTTACAAACGGGACAACATATAGTTTTCTTTCATTATTATTCATTTACCGTTATACCTTACAAGGAGTAGGGAAAACATTTACGCCGACCTTGGCTGGAATTATGGAACTCATCATGCGTTCTGTGGCGGCGGTAGTTCTTTCAAATATGTACGGATTCGTCGGAGCAACGGTTGCCAACCCAATGGCATGGTTTGGTTCGATGGTCCCCCTCATGATTGCGTATTATATCTTTAAAAATAAAATTCAAAACGGAGAAGAGCAGTAGTATCAAGCTACTGTTCTTTATTTGGAAATAAATGAAAATTATGAAAACACTTTTCGAATTAATTGTGAATTACTTAGTTGAAAAATTTACAAAGTTATAGTAAAATGATGCTAATTAAAGTGTTTATGGAGGAAAGATTGGATGAATAAAGAACAATCAATTCGTAAAATTGGAAAACTTATTTTAGCAATCTCGTCATGCGGTGTTTTATTAACAGCATTCCAAGCAAATAAATCAGTTTTTGCGGAAGATACAACAACGACTGTTACGGAAACGACTACTGCTGCAGCAACAACAGAAGCTACAACTGCAACAACAGAAGCAACAACAGAAGCTACAACTGCGGCACCAACGCGTGCAGCAAAAGAAGTGAATGCTAAAGTAACGGGTACGATTAAAAATCATGATATTAAGTACTATGAATACTACACAGACGTAGATATCGCTGTCTCATTAACAGATGATGACGTGAAAGAAGGCGACTATGTAACAATTACATTAGAAAACGTTGCGGTATTAGGTTCGTTAGCGGGTAAAGATGTTATTTATGAAGGAAAGAAAATTGGAACCATTTCAATTGAATCCTTCGAAAACATTAATAAAGCTCGTCAAGGTTCGAACGACAAAGCTCAAATGGAGCAAGCTGAATTAGAATCAACACGCGCTACTTTAAAGGTTACATTTACAAAAGCTGTTGAAGCAGTAAAACCTGATGTATTGAAACAAGCACAATTCCAAATTAAATCAGACAACGCCTATAATGGTGCAGTTATCGCAAATAAAGACTATACTTTAAATCAAGTGATTAAAGTGGGTGATTCTACTGTAACAAGTACAGTAGATATTCCAAAAGTGGAGAAATTTGCAACTGAAACAAACTCAATTCACATGCCACCTTCTGGAAATACAATTAAGTTCAACGAAGATGGATCATATGAAACAAGTTCAGAAATCCAAGTTCGTGGAAGAGAAGGCATGAAAGTTGGAACAACTGTTGAATTAGAATTCAATGAGGCTTCAGGGATTGAGTGGAAAACAAGTGGAGCTACTGCGCTTAAAGTGGGAGATACATTTAAATCTAGCTTTATCTTACCAGTATATAGTTCATATGACGTGAACCAATATGGAGCTTATATTTTCCCAACTGGTGTAGAGCCAACATTCAAAGTTACTTCTATTACAGCTAAGAAAATCACGCTTGAAATGATTTCAGGAGATGTTCCAAAAGAATTAGGAGTATTCTTCCGTATCGGTAAAGATCGTGTGACTATCATCGACAAATCTAAGATTGATATTGAAAAAATGCAGTATGACGTTTCAACTGTTGCTACAGCGACTATTGATGGTAAAGATTCTAAAGGAATCTATATCTATCGTATTATTAGTGACTCTACTAGTGCACAATTAGTGCTTGATTCACTAGTGACAGATTACAAAGATATCGATACACAAGAATCAATTAAAGCAACAGACAAAGGTTGGAAAGATCCAGCAACGATCGATGGATATGAATTTGTAAGCACGGAAAAAGACCGTGAAGGAAATCGTATCCACTGGTATAGAAAGATTTCTCAACCAACAACAACAGAAGAAACAACAGCAGAAACAACAGCAGAAACAACAGCAGAAACAACAGCAGAAACA
>CAUUUT010000086.1:0-3451 GCA_963548485.1 uncultured Streptococcus sp. | reverse complement strand
AGAACCGGTTGCTGCAGGTTCACCAGAAGTATGGTAAATCGCAATTGTATAATCAACCTGCTCTGTTTTGCCAAGGTTAGCTTGATCCATTAACCATTCCCAATCTTGGCGAGCTTTCTTATCGCGGTCGAGCCATAAACGTTTGAGAATGAAATTTTCCATGGAACGGCCTCCTTATTTTGGCGGGAATGCTTTTAATAAAAGGGCTGATACGGCATATAGAATTCCTAATACTAGGAAAACTCCACCCATCCCTAAAGCCATTAATTCGAAAGCTTGTGTTAAATGTTCTGCGTTGAAATTCATCGTTTTCCTCCTTTTCCTTCTATATTATTACATGAAGAATGATAATAATAATCCACCAGCAATAACAGAAGCGATTTGTCCAGAAACGTTAGCTCCAACAGCGTACATTAAGATGAAGTTTTGAGGATCTTCGTCTGTCGCCATTTTTTGGATAACACGACTTGACATTGGGAATGCAGAGATACCTGCAGCTCCGATCATTGGGTTGATCTTTTCTCTACGGAATAAGTTCAAGATCTTAGCAAATACCACACCACCGATTGAGTCCATGATGAAGGCTACTAAACCGAACAAGATGATCATTAATGTTTGAACATTTAAGAATAAATCAGCTTGCATTTTAACTGAGATTGTAATCCCTAATAGAATAGAAACAATGTTTACTAATTCGTTTTGAGCCGCTTGAGATAAGTTATCTAAAACGCCACATTCACGTAATAAGTTACCAAACATTAAGAAACCAACAAGTGGTAATGAAATTGGAGCAATGAAACCTGCCACAATTGTGATAATGATTGGGAACAAGATTTTCGTTAATTTAGATACACCTGAAGCATGGTATGTCATACGGATACGACGTTCTGCTTTTGTTGTAACCATCTTGATAGCGATTGGTTGGATAATTGGAACAAGAGCCATGTATGAGTAGGCCGCAACCGTAATCGCTCCAAGTAATTGAGGTGCTAATTGGTTCGCAACGAAGATTGATGTAGGACCGTCAGCCGCACCGATGATACCGATTGAAGCTGCTTCACGAATGTCAAATCCAAATAATACTGCTACAACAACTACGAAGAAAATACCGAATTGAGCTGCCGCACCGAATAATAACATGAATGGGTTTTGTAATAATGGACCGAAGTCGATCATCGCACCGATACCGATGAAGATTAATAATGGGAATAATTCAGTTTCGATACCGATTTCGAATAAGATTTGTAGGACCCCATGTTGTTGTTGTCCACCAACGACTTGGTCAAGAACCCCAGTCCCTGGGAAGTTTACTAAAATTGTACCTAATCCCATTGGTACTAATAATGTTGGTTCGTACTCTTTTTTAATCCCTAAGTACATTAATAGGGCACCGATTGCCATCATGATACCTTGGCCCAAGGTAAATGACGTTAGATTTTGAACTAATGTTTCCACTGTTTCACTCCTTGAATATTTTTAAAATTAGTTGATTGTAATTAAAGCGTCTCCTGGGTTTACCACTTGACCTTCTTTAACGTGAATTCCTGCTACAACCCCTGCTTTAGCTGCAACGATTTCGTTTTCCATTTTCATTGCTTCTAAAATCATTAATGGTTGGTTTTCGCTAACAGTGTCTCCTACGTTTACTAAAATACGTAAGATGTTACCTGGCATTGGAGATGGCATTGCGTCTGCGCCTGCTGGTGTAGATGCTACAGGAGCTGCTGGAGCTGGGGCTGCTTCTACAGCTGGTGCAGCAGGTGCCGCTGGAGCTGCAACTGGTGCTACAGGAGCGGGTGCCGCAACTGCTCCGATTTCTTCCATTTCTACTTGGTACTCTTGACCGTCTACTTTGATTTTGAATTTACGTAACATATCGTAACATTCCTCCTAAAATATATTATGAATTGCGTTTTTGGTAGATTTCTTTAACAGCCCATTGACTGTCATTTGATTCACCTGCAGCAATCGCTGAGGCAATAACCGAGATAATCTTGGTTTCTGGGTTGCGTTTAAGGACGCGTTTGACCACAAATTGGCTTTCAGGATAATCTGATGCCGCAATCGCCGCTGCAATGATGGAGACGTGCTTAGCTTCTTCTGCTTCTACCGGTACAAAAGCTTCTAATTTTTCCCATTCAGATTCTGTCTGTGCAGACTGCGTCGATGCGTGTTCCGTTGCTTCAGAATTCTTTTTGCCAAATAATCGTTGGAGAATTCCCATTCCTTCACTCCCTTCCCAACATAATCTACATGCAATTATTATACAGAAAACGGCGTCATACCTAAACTAGAAACAGGGTTTTTCCCTGTTCTTTTGGTGTTTTATTATAAATAGGATATAAACGTTATGCTCAATTTGTCACATCAAACTGTTCTTTTATTGTTTTTCGATATGAAAACACTATCTTTTTTATTAAATATTGTTTAAGATATCGCTATAAGTAAACGAATTCATTCTACCTAATGAGTTCGTGGAGCTCCCTTTCAGGTTTTAGCGACTGAACGGTTCTCCAACTAAAAAAACAAATTTTTTTAATAAAGAAAGGAAGATATGATGGTTATCACAATTGCAGCTTATATTATGATGGCAATTTTCATGTACGTTATCATGAAGAAAAAAATGTCACCATTTACAGCTTTAGTATTAATTCCATTAGTTTTCGCAATTATTTTAGTTGCTACAGGTCAAGTCCAAGACGCTAACATCGGTACATTAATTCGCCAAGGGTTATTCGGGAATAACTCAAAAGATAAATTAACAGCGATGAAAGGAACTGCTGAAACAGGGGTTATGCTTCTATTCGCAATCCTTTACTTCTCTACAATGTTAGACGCTGGATTATTCGATCCAATCACTAACAAAATGATTCGCTTCGCTAAAGGCGATCCAATGAAAGTATTGATGGCTACTGCTATCGTAGCTGCTGCCGTATCATTAAACGGTGACGGAACTACAACTACATTAATCTGCTGCTCAGCTTTCGTGCCAATTTACAAAAAATTAGACATGAAATTAATGAACTTAGGGGTTCTTGTTATCTTACAAAACACTATCATGAACTTATTACCATGGGGCGGACCTACTGCTCGTGCGATGTCAGTTCTTGGTGTAGAAGCAGATATCCTAGGTTACTTAGCACCAGGTATGATTCTTTCAGTACTTTACGTAATCTTCGTTGTTGCTCGCTCAATGGGTAAAAAAGAACGTGCTCGTTTAGGTGTCCAAGAATTATCTGAAGAAGAATTAAACGAATTAACTACAATTTCTGATCCTGAAGTATTAGAAAAACGTCGTCCACAAAACTTCTTAATCAACTCAATCTTAACAATTGTATTAATCGGTTGGTTAGTTGCTGGTTCATTCATCAATTCAATCGAAGTGAAACCAGTTGTATTATTCTTAGTTGGTACAGGTTTAGCCTTAATGATCAACTACCCAGACTTAAAA
>CAUUUT010000085.1:0-3496 GCA_963548485.1 uncultured Streptococcus sp. | reverse complement strand
CACTCCACCATTTTACTTTATTAATTTAACTATCGGTGTCCTTATTCCAGTATTTATGATTGTAATTTTCTCGGGATCATAAGGAGGTTCTTTGATGATAGACTTTGTATTTGATTTTTTATATACCTTAATATTCATGATTATCGGTTACTCCCTATTAAACTTAACCATTAGCTTAATAGCCAATTTTAGAAAAAAGAATACGCCTGGAAATAACTATATTTACATGAGCATACTCTGTTCTTTCGGTACAATTCCATTGCTATTTCTTTACTATCCTCTCGCGTTAGCACCTTGGTTTATCAGCATAGTGTTATATTGTCGCGGAGCTGAAATGAATCATGAAGAAAAAAAAGATTACATTCCACTGTCTTATTTGTTTAGTATGACGATTGCAGCGATTGTTACATTTGCACTACTTTCACTTCATCCATGATTGAACTATTAATTGTTTAAAGAAAGGAACTTTATATGCTCGGATTAATCATAAATTTACAAGGTCTGGCTGTTATCGCTTTTCTCTTCGGAGCATTCAATGCTTCGAAAGGGTTAAAAATGTTTTCAGAAGATTATGGGGCGCCACAAGGGTACTTGATGTGCATCGGCGGAGCACTCGCTGGCTTGTCTGCTACAATGTTTATGCCCATTAAACCAATGGGAATCATTCTTTGGGTTATTGGTTCTATCTGCTGTTGCATCGGAGTTAGTTGGTATGATAACACTCACAAAGATCAGATATCCGGACAAATCATCCGTATTTCCACTATGGTTTTTGTCCTTGTGATTCTTCTTTTCTCCTACAACATCCCACATCATTAAAAAAACGGGTCTTCCACTGCTATTTCATTTATAATAGAGTAGAAGGCCTTTTCAGTACTCTTCACGTCGTGTAATCTTATAGGGAGAATTTCTTATGCTTAATTTAATGATTTTTATATTGTTTATTGCCATAGTTGTCTTCTTTTTCATTCTCTATCATCTAGTGAGAGGACTGAAATTATTACTCTTTCAAAAAAATCATAAAGGCTGTTGGTATTTACTAAGCGGTTCCTTAATCCAAACTGCTCTCTTTATTTATAATCAATATGTTGATTATTCTTCCGTTCGAAACTTTATGATTCCAATGTGGTGTATTGGTGGACTCCTATGTTTTATCGGTGATTATATTGCCGATAAAGAATCAGAACAAAATACAACCCCAACCTTTACTCTAATCATCGTCTTTTGCATTTCACTTATTACGCTCTTTGTATAAAAATACTAATTCCAAGAAGACTCGCCCTGCGAGTCTTTTTCTATACAAGCCAGCACACTAGTAACCTTCAACAAAGAACTACTTCCATAAAAAATAGCGTACGGAAAATTCCGTACGCTATTTCTCTATTTCCACACCATAATGATTGTCCCGGTCGCAATCAGTGCACAACCAATCAAGGACTTCACCGTGAACGTATCATGTAAGAAGAAAAAGGCTAATATCAACGTGAAGACGATGCTCAACTTGTCGACCGCCGCCACTTCCGTTGCACTCCCCATCTGAAGCGCCTTGTAGTAACATAGCCACGAAGCTCCCGTCGCAATCCCTGATAAAATCAAAAAGATCCAACTCTTTCGACTAATCTCAGAAAGTCCAGACTGATTATTCGTCACGAATACCATCAGCCACGACATCACAACGACCACAACCGTGCGCACCGCTGTCGCCAAATTCGAGTTCACACCATCAATCCCAATCTTCGCCAAAATCGACGTCAACGCTGCAAACACCGCTGACAACAACGCAAATACAATCCACATTTGAAAGACCCCTTTATTTACATCTTTCCACTATTATACCTAATTTTTTCTAAAAAAAGATAGATTGCATCTGAATGATTTTTTGCTACAATGAACTTACTGACCAAAAGGGAGGAAAAAAGGATGCCCGAAAAACTTTTTGAAGAATTAGCACAACTAGAACAAGTAGAAGCTGTGGTCCTAGGCGGATCTAGAGCTGGAGAACAGTATGATCAAGATTCAGACTATGATGTCTATGTCTATTTGAAAGCTCCGATTTTCCCTGAAATCCGCCGAAAACTACTGAGCAAGTACTGCTCGTATATGGAAATCCAAAATCAATTTTGGGAATTGGAAGATGACTGCATTCTAAATAACGGAATCGAAATTGAATTTATCTATCGTTCCTTGGATGATTTTGATCAAGAATTACAGAAGGTCGTTCTGGAACATCACCCTCATAATGCCTACACGACTTGTATGTGGTACAACTTGCTTCATAGCAAAGTTCTATACGACCAAGAGAACCGATACAGCTCTCTTCAGAACAAGTACCGCATTCCTTACCCTGCGACTCTGAAGCGAAATATCATCGAGAGACAGTCTCTGTTACTCGAAAAATCCTTGCCTGCTTTTTCAAAACAAATCAAAAAGGCTCTCAAACGCAAGGACATTCTCGCTTTGAACCATAGAAGTAGCGAGTTCTTTGCTTCCTATTTTGACCTACTCTTTGCATTGAACGAGCAATTACACCCAGGCGAAAAACGAATGCTGTCCTATGCGAAGAAAAACTGTACTCTTCTCCCACGAGATTTTGAAGCAAACATTCAAGCCTACTTCCAAAATCTCTATCAACGGGACAAACTACAAGAAACACTAGACACCTTAAACCAACTTTTAGAACAACTAAAGAGCCTTGTCGAAATAACTAATCACTAAAAGGAGCACCCTTCGCAATGGTTTATTAGACTGTGCTGGAAATAGATTACGAAACAAAACGGATTCACACTGTGAACCCGTTTTTTGCTTGTGTCTTTCTGCGCCGGCTTAGTCCAGTGGTCGATTTCTAACCGCAAAGACTCACATCCTGAAGTTGAACTCGCCATCGCAGGCAAGAATCATTAAAATAAGCATTCAATCACGCCTCCTGTTGTTAGCGACGAAGCACCCTACAAAGTTAAAAGCACTTCCTGTCGCGGATGTTCCGGTCTAGACGAAGCAAATTAAAATCGTTCAAAAGCCAGACCCTCTCGTTTTTTGTAAATTTACATTGAATAGATTTATAACCCATTAACGTATTTATTTCTTTGGATTCTGCGAGAACTAGTTTGGTGGATAAACGAAAAGAATCAGTTTATTGAAAGAATAGTGGGACTAAGCATTAAAACGAATAAGAGGACGTAGGAATTTTATTCCGTACGTCCTCTTTGAGGCTTTAAAGGTGCAAGACCAAGGCTTGCACCGGTGCCCCACTATAACTCTTTCAATAATAAAACTGATTCTGAACTCGTTTATCCGCCAATGCACTCATCTCTTCTTATCCAAAGAAATAAAGCTTCGCTTTATCCTCTTATTCATAAATCTATTCAATGTAAACTAAGCACACACAAAATTTCTGCACACAAAAAGCCGAGAGGGTTCTCGGCTTTTCTCAACGATTATTTATTTGCTAATAAGTCGCGGATTTCTTTTAAGTAATCTTCTGCAGTTGGTGCAGCTG
>CAUUUT010000084.1:0-3525 GCA_963548485.1 uncultured Streptococcus sp. | reverse complement strand
AACAGCATGCTCGTAAAATAAAAGAGCACTTTCCAACGATCCTTAATCTGACCGCGCATCAATCGCCCAAGAACCACTCCAATATCCGTTAAATAGCCCGTAAAGTGAGATGTTCGTACGATAATTCCATGGTAAAAAATAAACATTCCATTTTGTGTTCCGACAACAAACGAGAAGAAATATAACCATTTCTCGTCTCGTAATCCAAACAGAAACAATAGAAGCATCATACTTCCGAACATCATTAATAATACTCCATACCGTTTTGTCGGTTCAAATTTTTTCTTCGAAAATAGAAACCCCGACAAGACTCCGCCACCAGAAAAACAGAGAATCATTCCTAGTAAATGGAGCATTGTCCCCCATTCTTCTTCATTGAAGGACAAAACAAATTGCGTAATATTCCCAGTAAAGTGCGTTGTTGGCATTAAAAATAGTAATAGTGTGACAACATTGACCATTCCCGCTAACGTACTAAGAAGTGCAATCCAAACATCAAAATAAAAACGTTCTTGTTTCTCCATGAGCCCTACTTTCTAAGCCATATACTATAATAAAGGATTCCCCAGATTGCGATATTCAATAGGAATGTCCACATAAAATAGTGTTTCCGCTTTTTATGGTTAAAAATCACTAACCCAAGAAGCCCACCAAAACCTCCACCAAACAAACCAATCCCAAGCAATGTTTTTTCTGGAACGCGCCACTTTCTCATGACAGCACATAGTTTATCAAACCCCATCAATACAAATAGTAGCCCATTCATTCCTAAAAAGATTAGTGGAATGAGGTTATTCTTTAATTCTTCCACTACTTGGCAAACCTTTCTTCGAGGTCACTCACTTCAAAAATATACTCGTCATTAGCGACAAGGCACGGAACTCCCACCATTCCCTGTTCTTTGCGAGGGGTAAATACCTCTTCATCATCTCGTACTCTCAAGAATTCTTTTAAGTTTCTCATACTAGCTGTAATATCCACTTCACGTGCCGTTACGCCCAGTCTTTCCATTGCCGCTTTGAACGGTGCAGTATCTGGACATAAACTACTAAAATAGAGTGTTTTTTCGTTCATTGATTTGCTCCTTTATAGCTTTGTAATCGTTTGTTGGAGGGCTTGTCTTGCTAATTGGTCAGCACCCTTGTTTTCACTTTCAGGAATCCACTTCACAAATAATTGTGGGAAGTGTTTTACCTTCTTTTGAATTTCCTTTAAAACGATTCGGTTCGCTTCTTTTTTCGTATAATTTTTTTCAATCGCATCAGCAGTCACTTTGGAATCAGTATTCATAAAAATCAACTCTTCTTGCATGTCTTCCTCAAGTAACCACTCCAATGCCCAATGAATGGCGGTAAATTCCGCTAAATGATTATCCATTTTTTCTTCCACAGAAATCTTAAACGGCAATTGTTCCCCATCTTTTAGAACGAGGACTCCCAATCCTACGTCTCCTGGATTTCCATTTACGGCCGCGTCTGTATAGACTTTAATCATTTTCTACAACGACCACATGCGTTGCTTGAACTCCATGTGCTCCCTGTGTAATTTCGAAAGTGACCTTTTGCCCTTCCTTCAACGATTTGAATCCATCTCCAACAATTCCAGTAAAATGAACAAAAATATCTTCATCTGTTGTTTTGTTTTGAATAAATCCATACCCTTTTTCGTTGTTAAACCATTTTACAATTCCACTTTCCATATGTACCCCTCCTTATTCCATGTACCTCTATTATACTGTTTTCTCTCTATTTGAACAGATACTAAGACTGAAAATGACGAAGAAATGTTTCATCATTTTCATACAAGCTTAATAATAAATCCTCTCGTTGCAGTTGCATCTCTAGCCACTCAGCTCCATCACTGAAATAACGGTCGACAAATGGACTAACGCGAAGAAAATCTGATTGAGCCTTTTGCAATAGCAGTTCTTTCATCTCTTCTTCTAAAGCGTTCTGCGTATCAATCAACCGTTCAATGTCGACAAACACAGGATGGTCATAGACCGAAACAACTTCTGATCTATCGATTTCGATAACCTGTTCGTAAAACGCATCATAGTATCGAATCTTTGCAGTCTTCCCATCAGCTAACCAACATTCGATTAAGAACCCTTTCCAAAAAAGTTGTGTCAAAGGGCTCATAAGAAAGGCTTCGACAACGGTCCATTTGAGTGGTGTTTGCATCAACAACAAGGTTCTTGCCATATAGTCATTCTGCTCTTCGGTCAACGGCTCGTCTTTTTTCAAACGTGCACTCAATTGTTGGAGTTTATCAACTTCTTCTTGCGTGAATCGATTCTTTTCTTTCTCACACAATAATGTACACTCGAGCACCTTATCCATTCCAAGTGCAGCAATCACATTTTCGTTAATAAGCCATGCTTCTACTTGTTTAAACTGTTCATTATGAATCGCTACTTTAATCTTCCACATCCAGTAGCTATCTTCCGTCGGTAATTTTAGTTGATCCTCTTCAATATAATAGGTAAGGTCATCCCATCGATTGGCTTTTTCTAGCAATTGATAAAAGGCTTCGATATCCTCTAAATAATCATTATTTTGAACTTTTTCCTCAAAGGCATCGATGGCACTCTCAATCATCTCTTCATATTCTTCCGGAGTACAGGACTCTTGTGATTTCATCTCTTCACTCATACATTTCTCCCCCATCTTATACCTTTCTATTATACTTTAAAGGAGGTCAATTAGAAAGTACACAAATTAAAAAGGCTCATGACAATCCGCCATGAACCTAATCTTTATTCTTCCTCTAATGGTAAAAATTCTACAATATCTTTGAAATTAACAACCGTCCGCGATTCACAAATATCTTTCATGCATGAATTGGATGCATTCCAGTCAATCACAACGATGGCACTATTCGCCAATAATTTGTAAATAATCCCAATCATATTTTGTTCTCTAAAAGTAAACCGAATGCGATTGCCAACTTCCGGACGAATCGATTCTTTCACTTGCAGAATGATGCGAACGCCCTCATCATAGGAGACCCCTAACAAATGCGCAATTCTCGATTTGCTCGTTCCTTTTCGAAGTTCCGTTTCAACAGTACTCTTGACATCTTTCGTGACACGTTTCGCCATTGCTTTCGCCTCTTTTCACGCCTGGCCAACATCCTACACTACACACTCATCTAATTTATTATATCACAATTTGTACTCTCTGTGGGCTAAAATCACTAAAATTCTGAATTTAAGGCTTTTATTTTATAAAAAAAATGACGCCTTTCATAATGAAAACTTGTTTTTCGGCGACTTTTTCGGGAGTTTTTGCTCATATATGAACATATATTTGTAAAACGCATTCATTTCTACTATACTTTAGATGTAATGAATGGAGGGATTTTGATGTTAGACCAATCGATCACAATTTTAAAATATGAGTACCATATTGCACCAGGAAGTTATTTCCACGTGGAGACACCTTGGGTAAAAGATGTTAGTGAGATTAAAACGGTCATCATTGATCAAGATAATGTTTTTACGAAGATGTTGAGTATTTACCC
>CAUUUT010000083.1:0-3527 GCA_963548485.1 uncultured Streptococcus sp. | reverse complement strand
CAGGTTCTTCTTCTCGCGTTGAGAAAATGGAATTATCAAAACGTACATTAGCTAGCGGATCAAATGTCTTAATCGTCGATGATTTCTTGAAAGCCGGCGGTACTATTAACGGGATGCGTAGCCTTATTCAAGAATTTGATTCAACAACAGCGGGTGCGGTTGTGTTCTGTGAATCAGGGGTTTCAAACCACAACGTAACAGACTACTCTTCGATCATTAAAATTACAGAGATTGATACCGAAGCACAAACCATCAAAGCAGAATTAGGAAACTTCTTTGATACGCACGAATTTTTATAAGATAAAATGAAATAAAGCGAAGAGCCAAAATTGGTTCTTCGCTTTTTATGTGCTTGAAAAATTATCATATATGATAATTTCGCTAAATGAAAAATAAGAATAAGGACCACAATGGCAATACCGCTAAGTAAGCAATGGTTGTCATTGTTACCATATTCGTCGCAAAATCCACATCCCCATCGGCTTCCGCTGCCAAGATTGGCATAATCACAATGGTTGGAATCGTTGATTGAATGATAAACGTTTCTTTTAATAAGGTATTATCTGTTCCACCGATGAGTAGAACAAGTACCATTAAGAGTGGGAAAATAATGAATCTCCCTGCTAAAGCAATCACCGTATCACGGTCCAAACGAAGGGTGCCAAGCCCACTTTGCTGGAGATTGATTCCAATATACATGAGGGACAATGGAGTTACTAAACTCCCCACCATGTTGATTGAATTTTGTGCAAACGATGGAATTGGAATCCCCAACGCTACAACTGCTAACGCTACTAAAAACGCAATCAACGGCGGTGAAAAAAGACTCTTCCACTGGATTCCTTTATTTTTATTTCCATCGGGACGGTCAATGGATACAAAGTACATTCCTACGGTAAAAATCGACAACGTATTGATCACGTAGTAGACCAGGAAATACGGCATCGCTTCTTCTCCAAAAAGAGAGAGGTTCAGCGGTAATCCCATAAATACCGTGTTCGCATTGACAAATGTGTTGAGCATGATTCCACGTCTGCCAACTGGAACTTTGAATAAGACAACAGCTCCCCATGCCACGAGATATCCTAAAATAACGGTGATTAGTGGATAAAGACTAATCCCAAAGAAACTTACGAGTTGTTCTCTTGTTATAAATTTTAATACTGAAACAAAGATGGACGCTGGCAAAGCAATTTTCAAAATCAAATCCGCAATGCTCTTACTGAATCCTTCCTGAAACCATCCCTTGGCCTGCAAGAGATAGCCGAGCGCGATGACCGCTAGAATCGTCACCATACTCGATAACGCCTGTATAATCACATGCTTGTCCTCCAAATAATCTTATGACAGTTACTATACGCCCTCTCGTCCTTTTCGTCAAACTGATTCCACAAAAAAAGCCTACCAAATCAATGGTAAGCTTTGTTGTTATGCTTTTTTACGGAAGGCACTCACGATAAATGAGATGAATAAAATGACAAGGAACACACATGTAATCGCGGCTCCCGGAGGCGCTTCGTAAATATAAGAAGCTGAAAGTCCTGCAAAGAAACCAATCAGACTGATGATAATCCCGCCGATAATGACGCCATTAAACTTACTACTCACTCGAAGTGCAATCGAAGCTGGGAGTACGATAACGGCTGATACTAGAAGAGAGCCTGCGATTGGCATCATCACTGCAATCACAACCCCTGTAATTATCGTAAAGAGGTTCGTCATCAAGCGAACGGGTAATCCGGCTGTCATCGCTGTATCTTCATCAAACGACAATACATATAGTGGTTTACGGAAAATCACGTATAACCCGACTACGACAACTGCGAGTAAAATCATAATCCACATTTGCTCATTTGTAATCGTCACGATAGAACCGAATAAGAACTGATCCACACTGAGTGTTGAACGTCCTTTTTGCATGTTCATCAGGATGAGGGCAATCGCCATTCCTCCCGACATTAGAATTGCAACGGTAATTTCAGAATATCCTCTAAAGTATTTTCCAATCGCTTCAATGAAAACTGCTGCGATAATGACTACAATCAGTGTTGTGAGAGTTGGATTCATTCCTAGAAGAAATCCTAGCGCCACCCCAACAAGGGACACGTGCGATAAGGTGTCGGCCATCAGCGACTGTCTTCTAAGAATTAAGAACAATCCAAGAATTGGCGTGATAAAAGCCATCGCTATTCCTGAGATGAATGCTCTTTGCATGAAACCATAGAAAAACATCTCCATGGAGAATCCTCCTTTCGTTGCAGATGGATATGTTTATCCACGTATTGTTCAAGCGCTTCTTCCTCATGAGTGACCATTAAAATGGCTTTCCCGTGATGAGCGCAAGCATGGTGTAATAGATGATAGAATCGTTCTCTAGAAGCCTTATCCATACCAGCAGTTGGTTCATCGAGTACGAATAAATCAGGGTCTGTCGCAAAAATCCTTGCTAAACAGATTCGTTGTTTTTGCCCTCCTGATAAATCTCCAATCCGTTTATGACGCTGATCCCACATCCCAACGGATTTAAGAGAGCGTTCGATATGTTCATGATCTTCTGCATTTAATTTTTTGAACCAGCGACCTTGTTGGTAACGACCGGACGCCACAAGTTCATACACATTTGATGGGAACCCTATATTAAAAGAAGAAATCTGTTGCGGAGCGTATCCAATCGATAACTTCTCACCATTGCTATTTTTCTTTGCAATAGTGGCTTTCCCACTCTTTGGTGTTAAGAGTCCTAAAATATTTTTTACTAAAGTAGACTTAGCTGCTCCGTTTTCCCCTGTCAAAATCACAAACTGACCTGGCTCCACCGTAAAGCTAATATCTTCAAGTACTGTCTCTTGTTCATATGAGAAAGAAAGATGTTCTACTGAAATATAACTCATGCCTTTCTCCTTTCTAAATCGTAGTGATTCTTTTTTATACAATGGATAGAATAGCATATTGAATGCACTCCGTCAATGTTTCGGGCTTTGTAAGCAACTATTTGGCTTCTATTAAATAAGTAGCGTATACTATTCTCTGTTCAATAAAAAGGAGGAAGACATATGTCTATCATTATTACTATTTTAACAGCTCTCGTTGCACTGGAATTCGTGTATATTTTCTACTTGGAAACACTCCAAACGACTTCAGAAGCTACAAGCCGCGTCTTCAATATGAGTGTTGAGACATTGAAAAATGCCAATATTACGACGCTCTTTAAAAACCAAGGTGTCTATAACTTGATGATTGCCGTAGGATTAGTCTTTGGATTAATCGTCGGATCTCGTGAAGTTGTCGGATTTTTACTGTTCAATATCATCGTTGTAGCCGTATACGGTGGTCTTACAAGCCAAATTAGCATCATCTGGAAACAAGGTGGCCTAGCGATTGTAACGTTTATCTTATTATTTGTTTTATAGTTTTAATTCCATCTCTAAGAATTATTGGGAAAATTTACCAATAATTCTTTTTTTGTATTGCATTTTAGATTTCTTGGTGATATCATTTAGATATCAAATAGACAAAGGAGTCTTTTT
>CAUUUT010000082.1:0-3639 GCA_963548485.1 uncultured Streptococcus sp. | reverse complement strand
GAAAGACTATTTCGAGAGGGAGTTTTTTTATGATTTGGACAAAACGTAGATTACTAGTAGCGGTGGCCATGAGTGATACTTTAACCAGTAAGCAATTCTATGAATTGTTTATGCGATTGGAAGAAGATATGTCTCTAAATGAATCTTTTGTTTTAGGGGATTTAAAATATTCATTGCCTGAAGAAACGAATAAGTGGATAGAGTCCATGGATTGGGATTTGGAGATTAAAAGGTTGCAAGAACAAAAGGTTAAGGTCTTAACCATTTTAGATGGAGCTTATCCTCAAAGGTTGAAAGAGATATACTTGCCGCCTATTGTATTATTTTATAGAGGGAACTTGTCGCTTGTAAATAAGAGAGCAGTTGCTATTGTAGGATCAAGAGATCATTCTAAATATGCAAGAGATTGTATCCATGAATTAATTCCTGTACTTGTTAAAGATGATATTGTAGTCATCAGCGGATTAGCTCGGGGTGTTGATACGTTAGCTCATGAAGAGACCCTTAAAGCAAATGGAGAAACCATTGCTGTTATTGGAAGTGGATTGGATATGGTGTATCCACCCGAAAACTCAAAGCTTTATGATGTGATTGCTAAAAGAGGGTTAATCCTCTCAGAATATCCATTGCAGAGTCGACCTTTAAAATTCCATTTTCCATACCGTAATCGCATCATCGCTGGACTAAGTCATGGAGTGTGTGTCATAGAAGCCAAAGAGAAAAGTGGAAGCCTTATTACAGCGAATTTAGCTTTAAGTGAAAATAGAGAAGTTTTTGCAGTTCCTGGAAGTATTTTTTCTATCCATTCGAAAGGGACAAATAGCCTCATCGAAGCAGGAGCTTGTCTTGTTTCGAGTGGTGAAACGATCTCTAAAAATCTTAAATATTTTCCTTAAAAATGAAATCTAACAGTTTAAGAGATTGTTTTGTTGCCTTGACAAAAAGAATGTGTTTAGATATGATGACAAAAGATAATTTAAGCAATCTCACTATTCTCGGGCTTTCCTAGCTTGAGAAAACTGATAGATAGAGTGGATTAGGGAAGGAGCCATTTAATGGTGAAGCAAAATCTAGTAATTGTAGAGTCTCCTACAAAAGCTAAAACCATTGAACGCTATTTAGGGAAAAACTTTAAAGTAGTTGCCAGTAAAGGGCACCTACGTGATTTGCCTAAAAGTAAAATGGGCGTAGATATTGAACATAATTATGAACCACATTACATTTCAATTCGTGGAAAAGGTGATTTAATTAAATCGCTAAAAAAAGAAGCAGCAAAAGCAGATGCTGTTTATCTCGCAAGTGACCCGGATAGAGAAGGGGAAGCTATTTCTTGGCATTTAGCACATTTGTTAGGATTAGATTTAAATGCACCAATCCGTGTGGAATTTAATGAGATTACAAAAGATGCAGTTAAAGAAGCATTTAAGAATCCAAGAAAAATTGATATGGACTTAGTGGATGCGCAACAAGCGCGTCGTATTTTAGACCGTCTTGTTGGATACACTTTATCTCCTATTTTATGGAAGAAAGTGAAAAAAGGTCTTAGTGCAGGTCGTGTTCAAAGTATCGCTGTGAAGTTAATTATTGATCGCGAAAACGAAATTAAAGCCTTTGTCCCAGAAGAATATTGGACTCTGGAAGGTCAATTTAAGAAGGAAAAGAAAGCTTTCACGGCAAATTATTACGGTACAACTGCTGAAAAAGCAAATTTAGAAAAAGAAAAAACAGTAAAAGCGGTTATGTCTGAGATTTCAGAGAAGAAACCATTTACTGTAACTAAAGTGACGAAGAAAGAACGTAAACGTAATCCAGCGGCTCCTTTTACAACAAGTAGCTTGCAACAAGATGCGTCAAACCGATTAAACTTCAGAACACGAAAAACGATGATGGTAGCTCAACAACTTTATGAAGGGGTATCGCTTGGGCGTAGTGGATCAGTCGGTTTGATTACTTATATGCGTACCGACTCAACTCGTATCTCTGCATCAGCTCAAAACGAGGCTTCTGAGTTCATTGAGAAAGAGTTTGGTAAAGAATACTGTCTTACGTCTAAACGCGCTGTAAAGAACGCTGATAGCGCTCAAGACGCACACGAAGCCATTCGTCCGTCTTCAGTTCTTCGTACACCAGATTCAATCGCAAGTTATTTAACAAAAGACCAATTAAAATTATATACTTTGATTTGGTCACGCTTCGTAGCGAGTCAAATGACCGCTGCTGTCTATGATACTGTTCAAGTGGATTTAGAACAAAACAACCATGTGTTTAAAGCAAATGGTTCAACGATTAAGTTTGCCGGGTATCAAAAGGTTTACCAAGATAATGCAGAAGCGAAAAAAGGAAATGTCCTTCCTGAAATGCAAGTTGGGGATGAAGTTCAATTAGCTAAACTAAATCCTGAGCAACATTTCACGCAACCACCTGCACGTTATTCTGAAGCTACTTTAATTAAAACATTAGAAGAAATCGGTGTTGGTCGTCCGTCAACTTACGCACCAACGATTGAAACCATTCAAAAACGATATTACGTTAAATTGGTTTCCAAACGTTTTGAACCAACAGAACTTGGATATGTTGTTCATCAAATGATTGAACAATACTTCCCAAATATTGTGGATACTCATTTTACTGCTTCTATGGAAGATAATCTTGACCTTGTTGAAGAAGGAAAAGAAGAGTGGGTACAAGTCATCGATAAGTTTTACCAACCATTTAAAGTAGAAGTGGATAAGGCAGAAGTCGAAATTGAGAAAGTTCAAATTAAAGATGAACCAGCTGGATTTAACTGCGAAAAATGTGGGCATCCAATGGTTATTAAATTAGGTCGTTTTGGTAAATTCTACGCATGTAGTAATTTCCCAGAATGTCACCATACTCAAGCCATCGTGAAAGATATTGGTATTACTTGTCCAACTTGTGGTAAAGGGAAAGTGATTGAGCGTAAATCAAAGAAAAATCGTTTATTCTACGGCTGCGATCGTTATCCTGAATGTGAATTTGTATCCTGGGATAAACCAATTGGACGCAATTGTCCTAAATGTGATCACTACTTAGTAGAGAAAAAAGGTCGCGGTGGAAAACAAATCGCATGTAGTAACTGTGATTATAAAGAAGCCGTTCAAAAATAAAGACAAAGAGCACTTAGAAGAATCTAGGTGCTCTTTTTGTTTTCGCGAATAATACTAGTGCTTTAATTTATGCGCAGTGGTTTATTAAACTATATTAGCTTATTATGAAAGAGAGCTGATAACTGCAAATAATTTATAAACAAATGTCTTATCAATTTGTACTCCTATTTAATCGCATTGCCCACACCCAAATCCTTCACACTGTGAAGGATTTTCCAACGTTCCATTTCTGAGCGCGATGTCTCACATCCTTGTAGTTGAACTCGGGCTCACAGGACTGATGTCCACTTCCCGAGACGTACGCGGAACGTTTCACGTTCCTTCCGTCATCTCGGTCCAGTGTTTCAGTCCTGAGCGTTCGCCCTCGTATCCTAAATATTAAATTTGATTTAATTGTAGTAAAAATTTTGACAATTCGGTTGTAAGAAAGTGCTTTCTGTGCTAAAGTTAACAAGGGGAGGAAGACGATGAAGAACGAAATGCAAGATTTTTTAACGTATTTAAAAGTTGA
>CAUUUT010000081.1:0-3645 GCA_963548485.1 uncultured Streptococcus sp. | reverse complement strand
AGCATAAAGGACTCAATGAGTCGCTCTGCTACGCCACGTTCACGTAGTACAATTTCTGTCGGCGCTCCTTTTTCATCCACAAGAATTTTTGCTTCTTGTGTATCAAAGTCGATTGCTCCACGTTCCATACGTCTACGCTCTAGAATCGTATGTAATTCCTTCATGTTCCATAGCATTTCTTCAATTTCTGGAGTGATTTTTTCAGAAGCTTCATTCGTATTGAATAATACATTCACTTCATCATAAGTTAATCGCTCGTTTGATTGAATCACACTTGGGAAAATCTCATGCTGGTAAATCGTTCCGCTACGGTCGATTTCCATGCGGGCTGTTAACGTTAATCGTTCTTCATATGGATGAAGCGAGCAGATTCCGTTGGATAAGCGTTGCGGTAACATTGGAACAACACGGTCCGTTAAATACACACTCGTTCCACGTTCAAATGCTTCCTTATCCATTTCGGAATTTTCCGTTACATAATAAGAAACATCAGCGATAGATACTGTTAGGACAAAAGTTCCATCTTCGCGTTTGACAAGAGCTACCGCATCATCTAAGTCTTTGGCATCTGCTCCGTCAATCGTTACGGTTAATTCTTGGCGTAAATCTACACGCCCTTCGAGTTCTTCCGGTAAGATTGTTTCACTCACGCGGTTCGCTTCCTCTAATACAGAGTCCGGGAATACTGTTGGGATTTTTAATTGATGTAAAATCATTAAAATATCCATACCGACAGCGTCTTTATAGCCGATTTCTTTGACGATATGCGCCTTCAAGACGAGTTCGTGACGCTCTGTTTCATAATTGTCAACTTCGGCAATCACGACGGTTCCGTCAACTGGGTTTAATCCCTTTCTAGTAACATAACATTTCGTTTTCTTTAATTTAGAATCTTTTAATGCAATTTCGCCACAATAGCCTGTTTGCATCATAATCTTCGATGGGTAACGTGTATAAATCCCCACCACTTGTTTCACAGCGCGTTCTATGATTTTCACAATCGTTCCGCTAGCTGCTTTATCATTATAAGGATTTTCTTCTTGAACGATACGAATAGCAACTGTGTCTCCATCCATAGCGCCATGGACATCCGTTCTTGGGATAAAAATATCTGGTTTGCCTTCTTCAACTGTAACAAACCCAAATCCTTTATCGTTTAATCGGAATATTCCTTCTAACGTACGATTTTTTTGATTGAATCCAAATTTACCTTGTCGTGTTAATACAATTTTTCCAGAATCTTCGAGGTCAGCTAATTGTTTCACTAAAATCTTAAAGTCCTTTGAAGCAGTAAATCCGAAATGCTCACTAATTTCTTGAACAAAAAAACTTTCAGATTCATGTTCCATAAAGAAAGCCATTAAGATTTCTTCTAATGATTGTCTCATTTCTTTACCTCCATTCTTGTTGATTTAGAAAAGAGAGAACAGTCTCTTGGAATTCCTTTCTAACAGGACCAACCGTAATCACGTGTCCTGCTTCTTCATACCAATGTAACTCTACTTGTGCGTTAATGAGTCCTTCCTTTAATTCTAAGGATGACTCTGGATCGACAAGTGTATCTTGTTCCCCTTGTGCAATATAAAAACTTCCTGTCACTTCTTCTAATTTCGAAGCGACTTTTCCTGCAAATGATTGAATTTGTGCTAATTGTTTTTGTGCTTTTTCCTTCATTTCAGCTTCATCAAATGGTCGTCCTACATTTCTATAAGACGCCTTTGCATACATCATAAAACTTTGCAACAGTCCTGGCAACTGAGGATTCCCGGAAGACACTGGCGAACAAAAAGTTCCTGCATATTCCACTAGATGTTCGGTTGCTAATTTAGTCGCCATAATGCCACCCATTGACAACCCAAAGGCACTAAGTGTGTGGTAGCCTTGTCCTCGAACAAGGTCGACAGCACGTTTAGCATCTTCATACCAAGCCTCAGGAGAACTTGCCAAGATATCTTCAACATCTGGAGTTCCATGGCCAGAAAACACTGGAACATAGACTGCATAATCATGACGATGTAGAAATTGCGCGAGCATTCTCACATCCGCAGGCGTTCCTGTATAAGCATGAAATAAAATCACCGCTCTTGTATTGCTTTCTTTTCTTAACCATAGTGCTTCCATATTACTCTCCTCTAATCTGCCAAATAAAAAAGTACAATTGGTTGGATGTCCGAACAATTGTACTTAAATTTATTATTTTGATGAAATGTATGCTAATGCAAATGCTAATAACATGAAGATTGTTCCTAAAACAACTGTTACGCGAATTAAGAATGCCTCAAAACCACGTGCCTTTTGTTTACCGAATAATTGCTCTGCTCCACCTGTTAAATTCGCAGCATTTGTTTTTGAAGGTTGCATTGCAACAACAATAATTAATAATACGCATACCACAACCATCAGTGATAAAATCAAATTGTACAAAGGATTCCCTCCTTAACTAAAATTCTTTTCAATTTTAACATAAAAACTACGATAATTCTACTCTTTCACGCAAAATGCTTTCAATTCGAACTACAATTAAAATCCTTCAAAACATGGTATACTAAAATAAGACTAAACGAATGGAGTGACAGAATGAAAGGTTTTGTATTTTTTGATTTGGATGGAACACTATTAAACGGTGAGTCAAAAGTGGACGCTGCCACAGCCGAAGCCATTCAAACAATAAAAGACAATGGATATGAGCCCTTTATCGCAACAGGACGTTCTTCTGCTGAAACACGCGATATTATGGAGAGCGCCAATATCCACTCAGGAATTTTTATGAACGGGCAAGTGGTTCTTTATCAAGAACAGGTCATCTATTCTTCGCAGATTCCCACTGAAACGGTAGAGAAATTTCATCAAATGGTCAAAGAAGATGGTTACGGGCTCACTGCTTATAATCACGAACAGTTTTATCTTGTAGCATCCTCCGAAGGGGCAAAAGATGCTTATGGATTTATTCACACGAATCCTCCTGCATTAAAAGAAGATTTTTATAAAAATCATCCGATTAACATGATGCTCTTCATCTGCCTTCCACCAGCGGAAGAAAAATATAAGGAAGCCTTCCCCCACCTTGATTTCCTTCGTAACACACCGTACTCAGTCGATGTGATTTCAAAAGGGAATTCAAAAGCAGAAGGAATCAAACGCTTCTTAGAGTATTTGAACCAAGAAGACGCTGAGACCTTTGCCTTTGGTGACGGCCCAAACGATATTGAAATGCTTCAAGCTGTTCAGCATCCTGTGGCAATGGGAAATGCTCTTCCAATCCTTAAAGAAATTGCAGAATTTATTACAACGGATAACACAGATAACGGCATTATTAATGGTTTAAAACACTATGGCCTTATTTAAGAAAGAAGGAAAATGAATGTCAATTTATGAAATCGAAGTCCCTACAGTCAGTGGAGATGTAACTACTCTAGAAGACTATAAAGGACAATTACTACTAATTGTGAACACAGCAAGTGGATGCGGACTTGCTCCACAATTTGACGGTCTAGAAAAACTCTATTTAGAGTTCAAGGACAAAGGATTCACAGTTCTTGGATTCCCTTGCAATCAATTTGCTGGCCAAGAACCTCTCACAGCTGAACAAGCAGTCGCACATTGCCAATTGACATACAATACGACTTTCCCAATGTTTGGTAAGGT
>CAUUUT010000080.1:0-3656 GCA_963548485.1 uncultured Streptococcus sp. | reverse complement strand
CAGCAGAACCCGTATTAATGACCAAGTCTACTCCGAAACGGTCGATTAAGATTCCGGTAGCCAGTGCAGACATCACTTTTCCGATTCCTGATTGGACAAGGACAATCGACTTTTCGACAAGGGTGCCCTCAATAAATTCCCAGTTGGCAACGGTTGTTCTTTTTTCAATCGTCATCTCTTCTTCGAGCAGACGTTTTTCTTCTTCCATTGCGGCAATAATTCCAAATTTCATTCTTTCACCTCGTTATTATCGTTCGATCTGTTTCGCCATTAAGACGATATCTTCATATCCATCCCCGATTTTGACGCCGTTTTTTAGTCTACCTTCTTCTTCAAATCCAAACTTTTCATAGAGACGGCGTGCCTTGTTATTAACAGACACTACCTCTAATTCAACACGACTAAGCGTAGAGTATTCCGCGACCCAATCAAGCATTTCTTCCATCATCACAGTCGCAATCCCTTGCCCCCAGTAGGACTTCAATACGCTAATTCCTAGCTCTCCTCGGTGTGAGAATTTAGGATGCAAGCTACCTGCAATGGAACCAACGGCAATAATTTCATCTCCATCTTTTGCCAGTAACATATATTGGTTTTCGTTCTCGTAGAGCGATTCAATAAATAATTCTTCTTGAGCCACAGAATACTTCAACCCTTCTGGTCCAAAGGAAAGAAAATCTGTTTCACTTCCTACTTTTTTACTATAATCAAGTAATGCTTTCGCATCGTCTTTGACTGGCAATGCAAATGTAATTTCTCGTTCTTTACTCATCTGAGGCCTCCAATTGTTGGATCAATTCTTCGTACTCTTTTCCGTGTGGAACTAAACGAATCACACGATTTGACTCCCCGTCTCCTACACGGTGGATTTGAACTTTTAAGAACGTTGAAGGAAGTTCATCTTCAATATACTGCGCCCATTCAACGACGCACACACCACCCGCATAGAAGTACTCTTCAAGGCCCACTTCGCTAGCTCCGCCACTTTCTTCAATACGATACATATCCATATGAAATAGCGGCAATCGGCCCTTACGGTATTCGCGAATCAATGTATAGGTTGGACTCTTAATGACACGGTCGATGCCTAATCCAAGGGCAATTCCTTTTGTCAGAGTCGTCTTTCCAGTGCCTAAATCTCCTTCTAGAATGACACAGCTATTTTCAAATAATAGCTCGCCTAGACGTTGCCCTAGCGCCATTGTCTCCTCTTGTGATGTTGTATGTCTTTCAAACATGATGTTACTCCTTCAAACTTGGTTTGATTGTCTTGCATAAAAAAAGAGCCAAGACAAACTGTCTTAGCTCATTATAGCATATTTCGCTTATTTTAGAACGCGTCCTAAAAATTCTTTCGTACGGTCTACTTGTGGGTTTTCAAAGATTTGTTCTGGAGTCCCTTCTTCTGCGATAACTCCTTTATCCATGAAGACAACACGGTCGCTGACTTCTTTGGCAAATCCCATTTCGTGTGTGACAACAATCATTGTTAGCCCTGTGTGCGCTAAGCTTTTCATTGTTTCTAACACTTCATTCACCATTTCTGGGTCAAGTGCTGACGTTGGTTCGTCGAAAAGTAATACGTCTGGTTGCATCGATAATGCACGCGCAATGGCAACACGTTGTTTTTGACCACCTGACAATTGACGAGGTTTTGCATTGATGTACGCAGCCATTCCTACTTTTTCAAGGAATTCTTTTGCGATTTTTTCTGCTTCCTCTTTTGATTTTTTCAACACTTTCATTGGTCCAACAATACAGTTTTCTAACACGTTTAAGTTGTTAAATAAGTTAAATTGTTGGAAGACCATTCCTACGTGTGTACGGTATTCGTAAATACTCTTGTCATGTTCAAGAATGTTTTGTCCATTGTAGAAAATTTCCCCTGAAGTTGGTTTTTCGAGTAAGTTAACACAACGTAACAGTGTTGATTTACCAGAACCACTTGATCCGATAATTGTCACTACTTCACCTTGTTTTACTTCAAAAGAAATATCTTTAAGAACTTCATTGTTCCCGAATGTTTTGCTTAAGTTTTGAATGGAAATTACTGCTTCGCTCATTTTGCATTTCCTTTCTGTCTAGTTTTTTCTTCGACTGCTGACATTGAATTTGAGTTCAATGGATCTGAATAAATCACTTCATAGTTATCTGGACCATCTAATTTACGTTCGAAGTAGCGTAAAATACGAGTCACTGTGAATGTCATGATGAAGTATAGAATTAATGTTACAAAGAATGTATCGAAGTAACGGAAGTTTTGTCCCGCAACTGTTTTTGTCGCAAAGTACAATTCTGAAACTGAAATTACGTTCAATACAGAAGTATCTTTGATGTTGATAACGAACTCGTTCCCTACTGCTGGAAGGATGTTACGAAGTACTTGTGGGAAAACAACGTAGCGCATTGTTTGCCAGTGAGTCATACCGATAGCTTGACTGGCTTCAAATTGTCCTTGGTCGATAGAGATAATCCCACCACGAACGATTTCTGACATATAAGCCCCTGTGTTAATCGATACGATGAAAATCGCAGCAAATGTCACATCTAAGTTAATCCCAAACATTAATGCTGTTCCGTAGTAGATTACCATCGCTTGAACAATCATTGGTGTTCCACGGAAGAATTCTGTATAGCAGTTTAAAATAATCACTGCAATTTTTAAGAGGATGCGTTTAGGTCCTTTTTCTGGTAGTGGAATTGTTTTAACAAATCCGATGAACATCCCGATTAATGTACCAATAATTGTACCAATAATCGAAATATATAGTGTAATCCAAGCGCCTGTTAAAAACATTTGCCAGTTCTGTTGAATGATTTTTACAATCCAATCAATGCTCATTTATTTTCCTACTTTCTATGTTTAATGTGTATGTATACGCCACACGAGGTGGCGGTGTGTTATGTTTGTTTTCTATATTCAGTGAGTGCCCTTGCGCAGTGGTTTATTGACTTTCTTTTCATCGTTCGCGATTTAAGAAAGTCTAATAAACTTTGCTTCTGTCTTTCTGCCATCCTTGTAGTTGAACTCGGGTTTTTAAACTCAAATTCTATAAAGTTGAGCTCGCCATCGCAGAAATGGCGTGCGTTTCCCGAAACGTCCGCACGACTCGTCCCGAGTCGCTTCCGGCGTTCCGGTCCAACGGTCCATTTCTGAACGCGATGTCTCACATCCTACTCCGCTGCAGGCTGATTTTTAATAGCTTCTTGCATGATTTGTTGACGTTCTTCGCTAGAGATTGTTTTTAATGCTTCGTTGATTTGTTTTGTTAATGGGCTATCTTTTTTAACACCAACAGCTGTTTGTATGTCTTCTGGTGATACTTTGAAGCCATCTGTTAATTTAACCATTACGAAGTCGCTGTTTGCTGCTTGAGCAGAAAGTGCTTCTGGTAATTCAGAAACATAAGCGTCGATTGTTCCTGCTTGAAGTGCAACACGCATTGCTGGGAAGTTATCCATTGCAGCTTGTTTTTCAACACCAGGGATTTGGTCGATTACTGAGTAGTGGAAAGTGTTTAATTGAGCTGTTACTTTTGCACCAGAAAAATCTGCTAATGAAGTAGCTTTTTCGTATTTAGAACCTTTTTTAACGACTAAAACTAATTGTGAATCATAGTAAGAATCTGTAAAGTCGATTGTTGCTTTACGTTCTT
>CAUUUT010000079.1:0-3665 GCA_963548485.1 uncultured Streptococcus sp. | reverse complement strand
ATATTACGTCCACCTAAATCATCAAAATTGCGTTGTAATTTCTTGTAGAGTTCACCCCAAAGCTCACCAGCATCTTTTCCTTCTAAACTTCCAAAGAATACTTCGCGGAATTCAGGCATCATTTCAATCGTGAGGTTTTCACGGTTTGGATGATTTCTAAGGAAAAGTTGAGCAGTTTCGACAGTTCTTCGTAAGTCGCTCGTATAGACAGCGTCAAAATGAACGTCTTTCATTCCTAAACCAGAACGAATAGCATCTAGGCGTCCTTCTTTTGTTAGAGGAGTATCTGACCATCCTTGCATACGATTGTAGCGGTTAAAGATGGTTTCTCCATGTCTCATGAAATACAATGTTACACCTTTTTTCGTCATAAAATGACCTCCGTTCTTGTTCTTATATCTATTGTAAACCGTTTCTTATAAAAATGCTATTTTAAAATGAAGCTTGGCCAAGAAAATATCCGAATGCTACACAAGCAAGTCCGCCTACTAAACTAATGGCCATATATAAAAGAGCGAGTGGAGTATCTCCGTTTTGGATTAATTGAAGAGATTCTAAGCTGAAAGTGGAGAATGTTGTAAAACCACCACAAACACCTGTAATGAGTAGTAGTTGATCGCCTTCGAACCAGTGTGATTGTTGAAATTTAGCGCTTAAAAATCCGATGACAAGCGATCCTAATAAGTTAATGAATAATGTTTTAATGGGAAGAGAGTGCTGCAGAGAAAGCTGCGATAATAAATATCGTAAAATTGCTCCAATGGCACCGCCAATTCCGACATAGAGTAGTGACATAGTATCCTTCTTTCTTAATTGAATAGTTTTATTATACCCGAAATTGGGCAAAAAGAAAAAGCTGGAATAAATCCAGCTTTTTGATTATTTGAAGAATAAGCTTCCGAGAACGATAATCCCAAGAGCGATACGGTACCAACCGAATGCTTGGAAGTCGTGGTGTTTGATGTATTTCAATAAGAACTTGATAACGAATAGAGATACAACAAATGAAACTACTGAACCAACTAATAGAATGACAAATTCAGCTAATGAGTAGTGGAATCCGAATTTCAATAATTTTAATCCACTCGCACCGAACATGATTGGAATCCCCATGAAGAATGAGAATTCAGTTGCAATTGAACGGCTTGTTCCGACTAATAAACCACCAAGGATTGTTGAACCAGAACGGCTAGTACCAGGTACAAGCGCTAAACATTGGAAAAGACCAATTTTAATGGCTGTAATGAAGTCTAATTCTTTGAAGTCATTAATTTTTGGTTCCACATTTTTATGTGCACGTTCGATGTAGATGAACGCAATCCCGTAAACGATTAGGGCTAATGCAATAACGATTGGTTTGTTGAAGTAGTCATCCATAAAGTCATCAAGAATGAATCCAAGAATCACAGCAGGGATACATCCGATAATTACCTTTTTCCAAAGACTAATAGTTTCGATAAACTCTTTACGATTTTTACTTTTAGCAAATGGGTTTAATTTGTTGAAATAAACAAGGACAACTGCCATGATGGCACCTAATTGAATTACAACGTTGAACATTTCTTGGAATTTAGCAGATACGTCTAATTGAATAATTTCGTTCACTAAAATTAAGTGACCTGTACTACTAATTGGTAGCCATTCAGTAACGCCTTCGATAATTCCTAAAATAATAGTTTTAATAATCTCGATAAGATTAAGCATTTTTCCACTCCTTTATAAAGTCTGCTAACAACGATTATACTGCTTTCTGGCAAGGATTACCACAATAAACAAGAAAAAACCTCTTCAAAAAGAGAAGAGGCTGTATATTATTACTGCGGAACGACGCAAACAACTTCTGGTGCATAGAAATCTTTTTGAAGAAGTGAGAGTTCGCCAGTTTCTAAGTCGCGTTTGAATAAAGTTAAATTATCTGATTCTTGGTGTCCGACAACGATATAAGCTTCGTCGCTACTTAAATGGAAATCACGTGGGACTAAGCCGAAACTATCGGTTGTTTGTATAAGAGTCAGTAGCCCGTTAGTTGGATTAACTGAGAATGTGTATAACGCATCAAAACCACGGTTTGAAGCATAAACAAAACGTCCGTTGCGAGTGATATGAATAGCGCCACCCCATGCTTGTTGGTCTTCAGTTGTTAAGGCAATCTTGTCTAGATTCGTAAATGTTCCATTTTCTTTATTGTAAGAGAGCACTTCAACAGTAGCGTCCAGTTCGCAAATCAGATAAGCAATTGGAAGCGTTGGATGGAAGGTTATATGGCGTGGGCCACTACCTGCTTTAGTCTTATATTGTGAGACTTCCTCTAATCCAGTTTCTGTACGTTTATACGTAAACACAGTATCGATTCCAAGGTCGCATACAACAATCCATCTTTCATCTGGTGTGTAATCTGTGTAGTGAACATGTGGAGAAGTTTGGTTTGCATGGACGCTAGATCCAGTGTGAACTTTTTTATCTACAAAAGTAAAATAGTTCGCCTCTTTATCGTAGTGGTATAATTCTACGAATCCTCCGTGATAATTGGCTGTTAAAACATCTCCAGTTTTTTCGTGATAACGAATATAGCAGGGGACCGCTTGTTGGTCAGCGTAACTTGCTAAAGGTACTAATGGAGAAACTTGTGCAGCATTTGCTGAAATTCCGCATAGCTCTTCACCTTTACCAACAGCAAATAATAATTGGTCGGTCTTTGAATAAGAAAGATACGTTGGATTTTCGATGGTTGCTTCTAAAGTAAGAGATTCTAGTTGCTCTGTTTCTTTATTAAGGAGGACAGAGTAGACTCCTTTACTATCGCGTTTTGTATAGGTTCCTAAATAAAATTTTTCATTCATACGATTCCCTCCGAATCACAATATAAAATAATTATACAATTTTTTGCAAAATCTAATCAAATGTTAATCATAGATGCCAAAAATATGATACACTAGAGAAAATGTGAAAAGGAGGAATTTTATGGATCATAGACCAGAAAACCAAAAGAAGACATGGTTTTGGAAATGGTTTTTAGATAATCAATTGGTGACAGGATTGCTTATTTTATTATTGCTCCTTGTTAACTTGATTTTATTCTCGCAGACATCGTACTTATTGAATCCAATTAAAGGATTTATCTCAGCAATCGGAGTACCTGTTGCTTGCGGCGCAGTGATTTACTACTTAGTAAAACCCGTTTATGATTTTTTAGTTAGTAAAAAAGTGCCAAAGAGCATTGCAATTTTAGCGGTGATGTTAGGGGTTGTTTTTCTGTTTATCATGGCAGTAACAAGCTTAGTACCGATTATCCAAAAGCAATTGCTCGATTTGGTATCACAATTACCTTATTACTACCAAATCATCAGTGAACAAGTTGAAAAGTTCATGCAATCTAGTTGGTTTACAGCCTTGCAGGAACAATTTAATACGATTAACATGGATTTCATCCAATCGATAACAGAACGTTTAAATGGAGTTTTAAATCTTACATTTAGCGGTATTGGAAGTGTAGTAGGGATTGTAGGAGATACCATTATTACTTTAATGACGATGCCAGTCATTCTTTATTATCTATTAAAAGACGGTAATAAAATCATTCCTTCGATTACACGATTATTCCCAACTCGTTCACGTCATAAAATTAGCGTGATGTTACATGAAATGAACCAACAAGTCAGCTCATA
>CAUUUT010000078.1:0-3768 GCA_963548485.1 uncultured Streptococcus sp. | reverse complement strand
TGTCTCGTATGATCTTCCAATCATTGGAATTCACAGGACGCCAACCATTTAAGAACGTCTTGATCCACGGTTTGATTCGTGACGAGCAAGGACGTAAGATGTCTAAATCACTCGGTAACGGGATTGACCCAATGGATGTGATCGAGAAATATGGTGCTGATGCTCTCCGTTGGTTCCTTTCAAACGGTTCTGCACCAGGTCAAGACGTGCGTTTCTCTTATGAGAAAATGGATGCGTCTTGGAACTTCATTAATAAGATTTGGAACATCTCTCGTTACATCCTCATGAACAATGAAGGATTGACCTTGGATGTAGCGCGTGAAAATGTGGCTAAAGTGGCTGCTGGTCAAGCAGGTAACGTGACAGACCGCTGGATTCTCCACAACCTCAATGAAACGATCGGTAAGGTCACTGAAAACTTTGACAAGTTTGAATTCGGTGTGGCTGGTCACATCCTCTACAACTTCATCTGGGATGAGTTTGCGGACTGGTATGTTGAGTTGACTAAGGAAGTGCTTTATAGCGACAATGAGGACGAAAAAGTCATCACTCGTTCGGTTCTTCTTTACACCTTGGATCAAATCTTGCGTCTCCTTCACCCAATCATGCCATTCGTGACTGAGGAAATCTACGGTCAAATCTCTGAAGGAACGATCGTGACTGCGGAATACCCAGTGGTTCGTCCAGAGTTTGAAAACGAAGAAGCAGCAGCTGGTGTAGAAGCTCTTAAAGATGTGATTCGCTCCGTTCGTAACTCACGTGCAGAAGTGAACGTAGCGCCAAGTAAACCAATCACTATCTTGATTAAGACAAGCGACAGCAAGCTCGATGCCTTCTTCAATGACAATGTCAACTACATCAAACGCTTCACAAACCCAGAACACTTGGAAATTGCAGCAGATGTCGAAGTACCTGACTTGGTTATGTCAAGCATCATCACAGGTGCAGAAATCTACTTGCCACTCGCTGACCTTCTCAATGTCGAAGAAGAATTGGCTCGTCTTGAAAAAGAATTAGCCAAATGGCAAAAAGAACTGGATATGGTCGGTAAGAAGCTCTCTAACGAACGCTTCGTAGCCAATGCCAAACCAGAAGTCGTCCAAAAAGAACGCGACAAACAAGAAGATTACCAAGCTAAATACGATGCGACAGTCGTACGTATTGATGAGATGAAGAAATTGGTGAAATAAAACAGCAATAGTGATAAATAAAGTTGTTATTTATATAATGATATAAAAACCAGGGGTAAACTTTTGAAGTATTTGGAAAAAATAGTTATCTGCAATAACGAATTATCTAATGTGAATTGGATAAGAGATAAGAAATTTAATTTCCATTATGTTAATGATCATGAGAAAATATTTTCAGGAATGATAATTGGTGATATTATTTTTCATATGAATTACCTTAATAAAAAGTATCCTAAAGCTAATCTTCCTGTTTGGTTTGAAATAACTAATAATGGCTTGAAAATAGCGGATAAATTAACATACATACTAATGGAATGTTTGTGTTACTATTATCTAAATTATGAAAATAGAAATATTCGAATATTTTGGGGACCTGAACCAACTATTTTAACAGATGGTATAAGAAAATCTCCTTTAATTCATTTAAATAAAAAATTCTCTAAAAAGATATTTTCTGAGAAATTTTTAAGTGACGAGAGTGATACTCATTATAGAAAAGTTTATAGACTTTCTGATAAGGAAGGGAATCCATTTTATCAATCAGTAATTCAAACTGAATTGGACTTGTTTTTAAAAAAAATGGATATTAAACGAGAATCTTCGGAGAAAATTTCTGAAATATGTGCCGAATTAATAGGTAATACATTTGAGCATGCAAGGTCAGATTGTTTAATTGATATAGACTTAACAGATAGTCATGGAAAAGAAGAAAAAGGGGTTGTTGTTGATGGAGAATTTAAAGGTGTAAATATAGCTATCGTAAATTTTTCAGATAAACTACTTTTCGAAGATATTAAACACAAACTAAATTCAGAAGAACTGACAGGTGAAAAATATAAAAAAATCATGGATGCTTATAAAAAGCATACTAAGTTTTTTGATGATGACTATCCTGAAGATTTTTTCTACTATCTTGCAGCAACTCAATTGGGAATATCCGGTAGGAAGCAAATTCAAGATGTCGGTGGGACAGGACTTTATGTGTTGCTGCAATCATTAATAGAGGACTCAGATTTAAGTAACTGTTATGTTTTATCAGGAAAACATATAATTATTTTTAATGATGATTATTTATTTGAAAATGAAGAGCAGTGGATGTGTTACAATGAAGAGAAAAACTTTGTTGATTTTCCACCGAATAAGAATATAATAGGCAGGTGTCCGATTTTTTTCCCAGGGACAGCTTATAATCTAAATTTTGTTATAGAAGTGGAGCAGTAAATGGAGAAAATAATAATTAAAGGAATTCCAACCTCTTTAGCAAGACTGATTGGTTTTGAATTAGGGGTTCATGTCTATGAGGAAAATAACCTGGATAAGGTTGATCTAAATAATGAAGTTGAAATTATCTTTCCAACTACAATTGAAAAAATTTCATCCTCGTTTGTGCAAGGTTTTTTTGCAGGTTTTGTAAAAAAAGTGGGTAAAAACACTGCTAAGAAACAGGTTGTTATTAAAATGAAAGATGATGAACTAACGGAAATGTTTTATAAGAAATTATACTAGTAGGAGGGATAATGGATTTATCAGATGTAATTGCTATATTTGCATTGCTGATATCAGGTTTTGCATTGTATAAGCAAATAAAAAAGGATAAAGTGTCTCAGAATACCGTTTTTTTCAATCAAATATTCTTTAAATTTTTAACTCAAGACTGCGTTGAAGCGAGAAATGATATTAGATTTGATAATCGTGGAAGACTTGAAAATACAAAAAAATTCGAGGAGCTTATTGCTGAATTAGGTAATAAAATTTCTTTCTATGAGTATGTTGACAAAATTTTTTATGATCAATTGAAAAATTTATTGACAGAATTGGATGATTTAGTTGTTGATGATAAAGAATATAGAGGGAAAAAACAAACGGATCACTCGAATAAAATTGATAAAAAAGTATCGGAATTATTTAAGTTAATTATGGATAAATATTTTGTCAAATAATTAACTATTTAGAAAGCAGGTTACTACATGACAAATTCTGTAAGTTCGAACCGCTCTGAGAAGTACAACATTGCAGCTTTCTTCTCAGGTGTCGGGGGAATTGAGTTGGGTTTTGAACAGACCAACGAGTTCAGAGTGGTGTATGCCAATGAGTTTGATAAGTATGCACGTCAGACTTATCAGTTAAACTATCCAGATACCTATTTGGATGGTCGTGATATTCACGCTGTTCAGCCGAAGGATATTCCGGCTGAGTGTGTGGATGTGATTATGGGAGGTTTCCCTTGCCAAGCCTTTAGTATTGCGGGTTATCGCAAGGGCTTTGATGATGATCGTGGCGATCTTTTCTTCGAATTGCTTCGAATGATTGAGGGATGTAAACCTCGCGCTATCTTCATCGAAAACGTCAAGAACATGGTCGGTCATGACCATGGCAATACTTTCAAGGTTATTCGTGAAGCCTTGACTGAGAACAACTACTTCATTAAGTGGAAAGTTCTCAATGGGAAAGACTACGGAAATATCCCACAAAACCGTGAGCGGATTTATATTGTTGGTTTTGATACCAAGGAAGCCTACGATATTTTTGAATTTCCTGAAGAAGTCAATTTGACAACTTCTTTGAGTGATGTGATTGA
>CAUUUT010000077.1:0-3874 GCA_963548485.1 uncultured Streptococcus sp. | reverse complement strand
CAGCAGATACAATCAATACTTTAAGACCTTTCTTTGAGCAATCATTTGGCTTAGACCCAAACACTCCAGGAAAATAATCACTCATATACTAAAAGAGACTAATCACACAAGGATTAGTCTCTTTCTTTATCGTTATACTCTTGCAACCCACTCTTCGCGCAAAATCCCATACTTCACGCTGTCATAATACTGACCTTGATAGTAACGGACCTTACGAATTTGCCCTTCTTTTAGGAATCCTAATTTCTCAGCAACGGCCATCATTGCACCGTTCCCGCTCCAAGTCGTCATTCCAATATGTTCGAGTGCATCCGTTTCTTGGAAAATGGCATCTACCCACTTCATTAGAGCTCTGGTCGCAACTCCCTGACCCCACAACTGGTCATCGTAAATCACAATCCCAATTTCTAGCCAACGTGTTGCTTCGTCCACCCATGATTTTGAAACCATCCCAACAGGCTGACCGTCAACTACAATACATCTGCAATCTTCGCTCATTAAAAAGTCCGCAATCGGGCTTGCTCCAAAACTTTTCGCATCATCAAACTTGCGATAATCATTAAAATACGGTGCGTTCGACTTCGTCCACTCTGGCTTCTCCGTTGAAAATCCACTCTTCCAAATCGTTTCAAGGAAACTTTTGTTAAAAGGAACTAGTTGCACCTCGGTCGTTTGCGTTAAGCTTTCCACTGATTCATTCCACCTTCCACGTTTACTACATCAAAGCCTTTCGTCTCCAAGAACTGGCAAGCACGTTCAGAGCGCATCCCGCCTTGGCAAATCACGTAATAGCGTTTGGACGCATCCAACTGCTGATATCCATTCTCTAACGTGCTAAGTGGCGCATTCACAGCCCCTTCGATATGCCCTGCTTGGAATTCATCCACTTCACGAACGTCTAAAATCGCGAGGTCCTCTTTTTGATGCAACGTTTGAAATGCTACTGGTTCAATTCTTTCCATTTTCTTACTCCCTTTCTCCTACTTCATTTTCTCTCACTTCCTACTGTATCGTATTCCAGCGAAAATACAAAGCGCCATGCACAAATTCGTGCATGGCACTGTCATTATTTAATATTATGTTTGTTCATCTTTTGTTGGAAAATTCCAGTGATGATCTCACGCAATTCTTCGCGCTCTTTTTCAGGAAATTCACCTTCTTGTTTTGCAACTGCGTAAAGTTCAGGATTTTCTTTCGCAATACGTTGAACAGTTTTTGTTGTCGCATGACCTCTGACTAAGAACGGAATTGCCTTAATCCATTCTTCTGGCACTAGTGCTAGAATTTTCTTAGCCGCTTCTTTATCCGTCAACACCTCTGTGCTCAATCCTTTTTTAATTTGTTCTTGTTCTCTTTCGGTAAAATCTTTTATATCCATCCCTAATCCTCTTTTCAGACTTTAATCTCTACTCTAGTTAGTATAATCAAATCGGATTACTTGTGCATCTACATCAACTTGGGCATGTACTCCAAAAGGAACAATACAACGTGGTGTCGCATGTCCTACATTAACATTGTAAACAATAGAGAGCTCTTTGTCTTGCAGCTCCTCTAACAGCACTGCTTTGTATTCTTCATAATGAATTTCATTTTGAGGTTTACCAACCAACACACCAGAAACTACATCAAAGATTCCATACTGTTTTAAAGCTTGAATCATTTTTCGGTACAATTCAACACTTGGTCGTTCCTCGCTTGTTTCGAGCAACAGTATTTTCCCGTTCCAGTCTTCAAGCGTTGGAAACAACTTATATTTCTGAGTAAGCTGTACAGTATCTGCGTATGTTGAAGAATCGAAACAATCATACATCGTTTCCAAGCATCCTCCTAGAATTGGTCCACTAAACTGGGCATTCCCTTTTAATAATTCAAACCCTTGATTTGGAAAACTTGGCATAGAAACGCCTAATCCCTTTTCACTAAAATCTTCTCTCTCCTGATACCAAATCTCACTTGGGCGAATTTCTTTAATTCTTCCCGTTGTCAGTAATTCCTCAAAATACGATTTCGTATATGGGAGCATTTCCGCTGAAAGTTCACATACATCCGGTAAGAAAGCCTGCCCATAAAAGCTTTGAATGCCAACTTTATGTAACATTAAATGATTCATTGTTGTATCTGAAAAACCTAAAAAAATCTTCTGTTTAGCAACTTTTTTAAGCGCGTCCTGTTCAAATAAGTAAGGGAGTAGGCGATACGTATCATCCCCGCCAATCGCAGTTAAAATCATATCAATCGAGTCATCTTGAAATGCAGCTAGCAAGTCTTGCGCTCTACATTCTGGATGCTGTTTAATAAATTCAAGCCCTTTTAAAGAATGGGGTAAAAATTCAACTGCTACACCATACTCTGCTAATCGTTTCTTTCCAAGATTGAGTTCATGTTGAATGAAGTTCTCTCCCATTATTCCGCTGGATAAGCTAACGATTCCTATCTTCTTTACTTTCATCGAACTCTCCTCTATTTCCTATTTCCTGTTGTAATCTTCCGCTTCATTCCCCTAAATATTTAATATAGATTTGACACGGATTCCATTCATCCCACAATGTCGGGAAGCATTCTAACTCCTTATACCCCATCGCCTTATAAAAAAGATTCGTGCGATCATACTGTTCGTAATGCCCCATTTTCACAGTCTTCACTTGGGAATAAGTGTACCCTAAACTCCTGGCTAGTTGCTCATACGCCTCATTTAATTTTTGGCCGATTCCTTTGCGGTGAAATTCCTTTTTGACTCCCATCACAAAAATATCTGCACAATCCTCACTCGTAGCATTCAACACAACATATCCTGCGAGTTTATCCTCTACAAAACAAGCGAGAAACGGTTTGTCCATCGCATCATCGACATATTCCTGCGTGCTTTCTGGCATTCCAAACCATTCTGGAAGATCATATAAAACTTCTTTTGAAATCGATTCTTTTTCCTCTTTATCTATAATTTCTCTAATAATCATGTTCATCTTTAATGTCCTACTTTCTTTAAAAAGTCTCGCGCTAATGCGATTTGTCGTTCTCTTTCCCATTGATATAACTATTTTGTTCCCACTCATTCCAAGAATACTCTTCTGGCTTTATCGTCTTTGCCTCTATTTCCTTTAACTGTATTGTCATTATACCAAATAACTTGAGAAGGTTATATTCCCATTCTCCCCCTTTCTCCAACATGTCAAAAACACCTATAGCACTTTGAAACTGCTATAGGTGTTATCATTACTTTGTGGATTCAAAGGAATGCCTGCTAATCGTCTAAAATAGTGACGTTCTCCTCCATGCATCATTTCTTTTTCTTTGGTTTCGGAGTAGGCAGTTCATCATAGATAGCCTTAAACAAATCCATTAAGAACTCCTTATCTTCTACATTTTCCACCAGAAGCATTTCTTTTGCCCCTTCATAAGGTTTTTCTAATGAAGCGTCAGGCATACTTTCTCTAGCAGAAGTCACATTTTTGATTAGGAATCGATCATCATAAATTCCACCGGCAACCTTTTCCCGGTAATACAAAATATATTCTCCCATCATTGCTCGATAGCGGATATCCTCTAATCCTGATAATTGTTCTAAAATATACGCTAAATATTCCTTGCTAGAAGCCATCCTTTCACTATTCCCCCGTTACTTCCAGATTACATTTCCAAGATGAATACATCCTTATCTACTTCATCTCTACCCATTTGTTGTTATCCATAATAAATGGCTTCGCTAACCCTTCGCCGGTATAGTCTTGATATTTCGTTTCAAGATATTTGTAGACATCTTCTTTCGTCTTAAATTTAATCGCTTGGTATGGCTCCTCGAAGGTGAGTTTTTCGACAAATAGGAACCCGTCCCCCGTTGGCACTAAGACTCCCACGTGGCCGATAAAGAGCGATT
>CAUUUT010000076.1:0-3906 GCA_963548485.1 uncultured Streptococcus sp. | reverse complement strand
GTCTCTGGATTTTGGATAAAAACAATCGGATTTTGTTTTTCTTTCATTTCATTTTCCAATTGCATAAAAGTTGGGTTTAGTTTCATGATTTCATCTCCTTGATTCTATTGTAGCATATTATTACATCAATAATGTAAATAGTTTCAAAAAATATATGAAAATTGTTGTTAAACGCTTGCAAAAAAAATATGAAAGTGCTACCCTAATGATAGATGAAAAGATGCACAAAGGAGATTTGTAGATGGAAAAGCAAACAATTACGATTTATGATGTTGCTCGTGAAGCCAATGTATCCATGGCTACAGTATCGCGTGTAGTAAATGGAAACCCTAATGTAAAACCAGCAACTCGTAAGAGAGTGCTAGATGTTATTGATGAATTAGATTATCGACCAAATGCCGTTGCTCGTGGACTTGCAAGTAAAAAAACTACGACTGTAGGAGTAATCATTCCAGATGTCACAAACCTTTACTTTGCTAGCTTAGCTCGTGGGATTGATGACATTGCGACAATGTATAAATACAACATTATTCTAGCGAACTCAGACCAAAATAATCATAAAGAAATTCAAGTGTTAAACACATTGTTGTCAAAACAAGTAGATGGTATTTTATATATGGGGAACCATTTAACACCTGAATTACGAGCAGAAATCGTTCGTTCTAAAACACCAATCGTTTTAGCAGGGACAATGGATGCGGAACATGAAATTGCGTCTGTCAATATTGATTATAAAGAAGCGACTCAAGAAGCTGTTGAAACATTAATCGAGAATGGCCATAAGAAAGTAGCGTTCGTAACAGCTGCGTTGAAAAATATTGCTTCAGTGGACTTCCGTTTAGAAGGATACAAAGCCGCTTTAGATAAAGCAGGAATTAAATTCGATCCGAAATTAGTATACGAAGTGCCATTGACATACCATGCTGGTGAATCAGTAGCAGAACGTATTCATAAAGCTGGCGTAACAGCTGCAATCGTAACAGACGACGAAACTTCTGTAGGGTTATTAAATGGATTAATCGACTTAGGTATTAAAGTTCCTGAGAAATTCGAAATCATTTCAAGCAACAACTCTAAATTAACGAAGATGACACGTCCAATTCTTTCAACAATTGCACCACCTTTATATGATATCGGTGCGGTAGCAATGCGTCTATTGACAAAGATTATGAATAAAGAAGAGATTGTGGAATCTGAAATTACATTACCTTACAAGATTGAGTTACGAAACACAACAAAGTAAGAAAAAACGAACAGCCTATCACATAGAATAGGCTGTTTTTTATACTATAGAGAATAGAAGGAAATAACAGAAAGGCTGGACATTATCCAGCCTTTCTGTTATTTAGATTAACGTGCTTTTGTTGTTTGAGGTTGAGGGGTAGGCGCCTGAGTTGATGGCGCTTGAGTTGTTGGTGCTTGAGTTGTCTCAGGTTTCTTTTCTTCTTTCTTTTTCTCCTCTTCCTTTTTCTTATCGCTAGAAGATGAAGATTTATTCCAGAATCGATTTAATTCTTCTGGAGTTGCACCTACCATAAAGTCGTATTTTGGATTCATAGGAGGGAAATCCTTCTTGAACCAATCAGTAGTCATTGAACCACCAATCGAGTACGTACCACCATTTTCTGCTTTAAATGAACCTGCTTTTGTACCAGTTGTTGATACTACAGAATCACGATAAACAGAGTCTGGTTGAGTAAAGGATGTTTCTTTACCAATCAATTCAGGGTTAGCTTCGTATGCGGCTCTCATTAGGTTTGTCCATTGACGTTGGCTACGCATGGTTGGTTCACCATATCCGTCGCCACCAGTGATGGCATATCGAGCGTTATAGAAGTTATCGTATCCGATCCATGAACCGAGAGTAACAGTTGGTGTATAAGCTACGAACCAGTTATCAATCTCGTTTTCTGAAGTACCTGTCTTACCAGCTAAATCAGAACTGAATCCCATATTTCCTTTAATGTTGTAGAAGAGTGTAGAGCTTGCGATATCTTGTAACATGTTTGTTGTTAAGAATGCTGTAGCATCTGAGAAGACGCGCTCTGATTTATCTTCGTGTTGGTAAATGATATTTCCACGAGAGTCTTCAATCTTTTCGATTAAGTATGATTCGTGGTGTTCACCACCATTTGCCAGTGTAGAAAAGGCACTTGTTTGTTCTCTTACAGAAGGACCTGTTCTTGTACCACCGATTGAAAGGGCGATATTTTGATATTCATCTTCACCGATACCTTCTGTGATCCCCATTTTCTTCAAGTATTCACCAGCGTTAATTCCTTTTTGAAGCATTGCTTGGTAAATCTTGATAACAGGGTTGTTTAATGATTTGAACAGTGCGTAACGAACCGTTAAGAATTGGTTCGTAATTGAGTTACCATAGTTTGTTGGTTGCCAGTAAGTTCCGTTCCCTTGAGCGATACTAATTTTCGTATCCGGAACGACACTTGCTGGATAAATCAAGTTGTTTTCAATCGCTGGTGCGTACACCAAGATTGGCTTGATCGTTGAACCAGGAGAGCGGTGTGTTGAAAACGCGTGGTCTACTTGGTTGGCTTCAAAGTCACGACCTGCGACGAAGCCTAGAATACGACCAGTTTTGTTTTCAATTAACACAGCACCATTTTGAGCTGGTTCTTTTTGAGTTTTAGTTTCACCAGTATTTTGGTCAACGTATTGTGTATTGTAAGTTGGTCCAATTAAGTCCCCGTTTTCAGCAATGGCTTTTTGCATTGCATCGTATACTTTTTGGTCAACAGTTGATGTAACGCGGTAACCAGAAGAACTTAATTCACGCTCAGCTTCATCATAGTATTTACTATATAATTCTGAGTCGTTTTTCACATCGTTATATGTCAATTTGTTTTTCTCAGCTGCTTTTGTCATTAAGACTTTAACCGCTTCACGATGAACAGCTTGATATAAGTATGATTGACGGTTTGAAGTGAGCTCTTTTGGAGGAAGAAAGTCCTTCGTAATGTCGTACGCAAGCGCTTCTTCGTATTGTTCTTTAGTAATTTTGTTTTCACGATACATACTAAATAGAACGGTCTTCATACGTTCTACACCAGCAGACACATCTTCTTTCATCGTTGCGATGTTTGTATAAGGTGTGTAAACAATTGGGTTTTGAGGCATCCCAACAAGATATGCAGCTTGTGGTAATGATAAATCTTTTGCGGAAACCCCGAAGACACCTTGAGCGGCTTCTTCGATACCAGCGATATTTAACCCGTTATTATTACGTCCAAACGGAGAAACATTTAAGTAAGCTTCTAAGATTTGGTCTTTTGTAAAGTGTTTTTCAAGACGTAATGCGTAAAGAATTTCATTGGCTTTACGTTTGAAAGTGACTTCGCTTGTTAAAATCTGTTGCTTTATTAATTGTTGTGTTAAGGTAGATCCACCCGTTGCGCCTGAATCAGAAGAAGCAACTTCTTGTAAGAGGGCACGGATAAGAGCCTTAGGAACAATCCCGTTATGATCATAGAATGAACTATCTTCTGTTGCGATGATTCCATCTTTTACATATTGCGAAATTTCTGATAAAGGTTTTACAATACGTAATTCATCTGTGTTTACATCTGAAATCTTCGTTCCATCTTGATAGTAGAAACTCGAGATTAAGTTGAGATTTCCGATGGCATCACTCATTTGTTCTTGAGTGAGAGGTTCTTCATTGGATGTCAAACTTGCAAAATATCCAAGTCCAATCCCGCCTCCGAATACACCAATGAGCATTAATGCTAGAATAGCGATTACGAAGATGTTTTTAAGGACTGAATAAGCAATGTTAAAAATAAAACGCATATTTTTAAGAATCGGTTTGTTCCAAATAGAAAGTAGAGCCTCGCGCCAATCTGGAGTTTGGTTCTGTTCTGACATAAGTTCAACTCTTTTCATTTA
>CAUUUT010000075.1:0-3929 GCA_963548485.1 uncultured Streptococcus sp. | reverse complement strand
GTCCACCGATTCGTTCTGTTCCTTCAACCCCGCTGATTAATAACATATCTTCGTGATGCTCTTCTTGCAAGACATGAACAATATCGTCAATTGTAATAATCCCTAATAGAACATTATGCTTGTTGACTACAGGAACAACAGATAGGTCATATTTAGTAGAAACACGAGCTACCTCTTCTTGGTCTTCTTCTGGCAAAACAGAGATGATATTCGTGTGCATTACGTCATGTAAACTCTCATCTAAATCATGAATAAATAAATCGCGAATATCAATCCAACCGATTAATTTTCTTTGCAAGCTAGTCACAAAAATAATATTAATGACTTCAGAGTTCGGTGAAATTTCTCTTAACTTCGATAATGTTTCTTCAACCGTTAAGTGCTCTTTAACCGTGATATACTCTGTTGTCATGATCCCTCCAGCAGTGTCCGGAGCGTAATTTAACATCGTTTGAATCGCATCTTGAGAACTTTGTTTCATCATCTTGAGGTAACGTTTGCGAATCCCAACTGGTAAATTTCCTAAAATATCCACGACATCATCATTAGACATTTGTTGGAACAATAGAATTACCCTTCTAAATGGGAGTTTCTCAAGCATTCTTAATTGGAAATCAGGTTCAGCAACTTCCAAAATAGAAGCTAATCTTGTGTTTGAGATAGAGAACATGAAATCTTTTAAGACATCATCATCCACTTCTTCTAAAGCCAAAGCGATATCAATAGGATAATTCTCATTAAAAAGTTCTCTAATTTTCTTAATATCTTTATTCGAGACAATTAATGCAATATCATCTTTCATGACTCTTCTCCTTTCTGTTTCCAATAGTACTAGTATAGCATAAATACCGCTCTATCAACAATTCACAAGGGGTCAAAGTTAGGTTATAATAGAACTAATAAATGCAAGGAGTATTATTATGAAAACGAAACAAGAATGGATTGACGAATTAGAATTAGAACCGCATGTTGAAGGTGGTTATTTTAGACAAACTTATAAAGCTGCAGAGACCGTAGAATTAAGTGATAACCGCACTCGCTCCTTATCTACTTCTATATTATTCTTATTAACGAGCAATAATCCCTCTCACTTTCATTTACTCTCATCCGATGAAATTTGGTACTATCATTTCGGCCATGCTTTAACCGTTCATATGATTCATCCAAATGGTGTTTATGAAACTGTTGAAATCGGACCAGGCGTTGGGCAAAAACTTCAATTCACAGTCCCTGCTGGCGTTATTTTTGGTTCAACGATTGAATCAAGAAACGCAGAAGACTTTGCAATAGTGAGTTGTAGCGTCACACCTGGCTTTGAATATGAGGACTTTAAACTCTATACACAAGATGAACTACTAGAAAAATTTCCTAATCACGAACAGATTATTCGTCGTCTTGCTGTCACATCTAAATAAGCAAAAAAATAGAACTTAGCAACGAATATGCTAAGTTCTATTTTAATTTATTCAAATGTATCTTTAAAAGCATTCTTCATTTTGTCGAAGAAATTCTCCTCGCCGTTATGAAGTGCTGTTCCTTCCTCGCTAGCAAATACTTGTAACGCTTGTTTTTGCTTATCTGTTAGTTTCTTAGGAGTATCTACGATGACTTCAACATGTTGATCTCCATTTCCAGTACCGCGAAGTTTAGGAGCACCTTTTCCACGTAATCGTAAAATTGTACCTGATTGTGTTCCAGCAGGTACTTTTAATTTCACTTTACCGTGTACTGTTGGTACATCCACTTCGTCTCCAAGAGCTGCTTGTGCGAAGTTAACATGGAGTTGATAGTAAATATCTGCTCCTTGTCGTTTAAATGTCTTACTTTGTGCTACACGGAAGATGACATAAAGGTCACCATAAGGTCCACCATTAACCCCAACTTCACCTTGTCCTTGAAGACGCATTTGGTTGCCATCTTCAACACCAGCTGGTACTTTCACTTTAACTTTATGAGTCTCATCTACTTGACCATGTCCATGACATGTTGAACATTTTTCTTTAATTTCTTGTCCAGTTCCATGACACACATCACAAGTTGTTTGACTCATCATGCGTCCAAATGGTGTATTTCTTTCGACATTAATCACACCAGAGCCATGACATTTTGAACACGTAGTTGGACTCGTTCCAGGTTTAGCACCCGTTCCGTGACATGTTTGACATTCGTCGCTACGATGGTAATGAATTGTTTCTTCTTTCCCGAAGATTGCTTCTTCAAATGTTAAATCCATGACATATTGAAGGTCAGCCCCTTGACGTGGCATGTTCGCTCGATTAGCCCGACCGCCTCCGCCACCGAAGAAACTACTAAAGATATCTTCGAATCCACCAGTAAAGTTACCATTACCGCCAAATCCTCCGAAACCATCAAATCCGCCACCGAAACCTCCGCCGCTAAATCCAGAATTTGGATCATAAGAAGCATGTCCGTATTGGTCATAGGCTGCACGTTTTTGTGCGTCGCCTAAGATTTCATAAGCTTCAGCGATTTCTTTGAATTTTTCATCTGCTCCAGGTTCTTTGTTAATATCTGGATGGTATTTTTTAGATAATTTACGATAAGCTTTCTTAATATCTGCTTCAGAGGCATCTTTTGATACGCCTAAAATTTCATATAAATCTCTTTTGGCCACTGATTTGCCCCTCCTTTTCTTTCATAGTTTACAAAGGATATGGGCGTAAGGCCACTCAGTAGTCTTACACCCTATCGTTTTAGCAAATATTAGTCTACTTCTTCGAAGTCAGCGTCTACAACGCCATCGTTATTTGAAGATGCTTGTTCTGTTGAACCTTCTTGAGAAGCGCCAGCTGCTTGTTGAGCTGCGGCAGCTTGTTCATAAAGTTTAACAGTTAAGTTTTGTACCACTTCATTTAAAGCGTCACGTTTTAGTTTCATTGCTTCTAAGTCGTTTGCTTCTACAGCTGCTTTTAATTCATCACGAGCTGCTTCAGCTTTTTGAACGTCACTAGCATCCACTTTACCGTCTAACTCTTTCAATGTTTTGTCAACAGTGAAGATTAATTGGTCAACTTCGTTACGTAAATCTACTTCTTCTTTACGTTTTTTATCTGCTTCAGCATTTGCTTCTGCATCTTTCACCATACGTTCGATTTCTTCATCTGATAAACCAGAAGAAGATTTGATTGTAATAGCTTGTTCTTTACCAGTTCCTAAATCTTTAGCACGAACATTTACAATACCGTTTTTATCGATATCAAATGTTACTTCGATTTGTGGCACACCACGAGGAGCAGCTGGAATGTCTGTCAATTGGAAGCGACCTAATGTCTTGTTATCTGCTGCCATTGGACGTTCACCTTGTAATACGTGTACGTCTACTGCTGGTTGATTATCTGCAGCAGTTGAGAATACTTGTGATTTGCTTGTTGGGATTGTAGTGTTACGTTCGATTAATTTTGTAAACACTCCACCCATTGTTTCAATACCAAGTGATAATGGTGTTACGTCTAATAATACGATGTCTTTCACATCACCAGAGATTACCCCACCTTGGATAGCAGCACCCATAGCCACTACTTCGTCAGGGTTTACTGATTTGTTTGGTTCTTTACCAGTTTCGTTACGAACAGCTTCAACAACTGCAGGAATACGAGTTGAACCACCAACTAATAATACTTGGTCGATGTCAGAAGCTGATAAACCTGCGTCAGCTAATGCACGACGAACTGGTTCTTTTGTACGTTCTACTAAATCAGCAGTTAATTGATCAAATTTAGCACGAGTTAACGTTACTTCTAAGTGTAATGGGCCAGCTGCACCAGCAGAGATGAATGGTAGGCTAATTTGAGTTTGAGATACACCTGATAAATCTTTCTTAGCTTTTTCAGCAGCATCTTTCAAACGTTGCATAGCCATTTTATCGCTTGATAAATCAATACCGTTATCACGTTGGAATTCTTCTACTA
>CAUUUT010000074.1:0-3932 GCA_963548485.1 uncultured Streptococcus sp. | reverse complement strand
GTGCATCTGCTTCGCTCATTTTTGCGATTTCTTTTGCAGAAGGCTCGTAGTCGTGCGGCTCAGTTCCAGCACCGATGACAAGCGTTACGTCCCCTTCATCTCCTACAATATTTCTTGTGAAATCGTAAATCGGATAGAAAGTCGTTGAAATTTTTAGCTTCCCTGAAGGTGTTTTGCTGTTTGAATTACTTGGCGCACATCCAACAGCAACCAGTAAAAACATCAATAATAATCCAATAAAGGTTGTTTTTTTCATGATATATTCTGTCTCCATTTCTCAAATCGTAATTCTTACGTTTTACATTGTAGCACCTCACCAGATTCATTGCAAGACTTTTCAGCACAAAAAAGCCTCTAAAAAATCTTTAGAGGCACAGGTATCTAAACTCGCTTGTTTTTGTATCACTGGTTCAATCGTTCTTTTCTAAGGTGAAATGGAACATAAAATTGAACAAAATCCAATCAAAAAATTTAAACTATTTTTCCGCTTGTATACGGAATCTTAACTCCTACTCCAACACGACATTCTAAATCAATGGATCATTCGTTTTTTTAGTACCGAAAAAACGATGGACTAAGAAAAAAATTGGCAAGCAAAGTGGTTGAATCAAACTCCAAGCCATCATCATCAATACTAGACGTGAAACCCAAACAAAACTTTCTTTCCAAAAAACTGAACCCTGAATACTCGATAGCGAATCCGCCATCATAATATGACTGGCATTCATTTGATAGAAAACCACTAGAAGCACTAAAGAAGCGACAACAAGTGTGAATAGAGAATGCTTGCTGTTCACATTCAATAAGCCCATCAATGTCACACCAGCACCAGTCAATTCCAAAAACAACAGTTGAATTCCCTCTTGCGTAAACACATCTCCAAATCTTAGTGCATAAAATGCAACTACAGCACTCAATACAAAGGCCACCATCGAAAAGCTATAATAAATCTTATTCAACATAAAATCCACCTACTCCCCTACTTAATAACGTTACACTAAACAAAAACATCGTTACTATTATAAATAATATTTTTTCATAGCAGTTCATTTTTTCTTTTTTCTGACTATCAATGCTGGAATCATTCATCTCCTCTCTAATATAGTTTTTCATCAATTGATATTCTTTCTAACTTGTTTTCTTTAAAAGACAATATTTCCTTTTGAATATTATAGAATTTAAAAAATAACAATGTAAAGGTTCAGGCACTGCTCCCAACAAAGTTATTTTTTTCATTATTATTTTCTCAAAATTATGAAAACAAAAGAAACGCATCATGTATTAGTCATGAAATAGTTGAGAAAGAATCGTTTCAATGGTTTCAATTGTTTCTTCAAACGATAATCCTTGAGCATATCGAAATGCTTTCTGGTATCTTTTCCACAGCTCCTTTTGATACTCCGATTCTTTCAGTTTCTTTATTGAATTTCTCCAATTTAACAAAGCCTCTTCACTGTTTCTAGCTTTAAAGGTATTTTGTATTGCCTTTTCTAGAATTTCCATATTCCATTCATTTTTTCTTAATTGATACAAATTAAAAATATCGTATCGATCACGTGGTCTAGTTGAGGCTTCTGCTCTAGAAATAACAGTTTCTATTTTTTCAGCCAGTACTGTTTCTATATTATAAGCTTTTATCGATAACTCCTCATCATTAAATAGTGAGAGAAAATGATAGTTAATCTCTCTTGGTGTAAGACTATCTCCCGTTGTGATATCAATATATACAACTTCTTTTAAAGTCTCATATGTTGCTACTAATTTTAATGTAAATCCACCATATTGATCCTCAGCTCGAATCGCATCGATAGAATCTATCTTATAAGTGAAAGTCACTAGGTTTTCTTGTCCCTCTAATATTTCCGAAAATATTTTTAACAAAGATTCTTCACTTAACTCTTTTCCTTTAAGGGTAGTTTGTTGTCCTTTTATCTAACCCCAACAGATGGCCAATTAAATATCCTCCCTTTATGACAAAAGAGTTCTTATAGCGGCTCTTAGATAACAGTTTTAATACTTCCTCTATTAAATAGTTTTGCTGAACTTGTTGAGCTGGAACTTGTTTCTCCTGCGCAATCTTCTTTATTCTGTTCTTAAAACTCGTAGCATTTTTGAACTTCACGATAGCACCTCAATATATGAATAAATTTTATCGGTGACTCTGAAAAGCTTTGCGTAATGCATCAATTTTTGATAGTTTACCGAATACTTTTTGAAATATAGCTTGAAAGCTTGTGCAATCAATTGTACATCCATTTTATATACCGGACGCAAACACTCTACTAGAGTCCTCTCTATTTCATATATACGGATTTGTTGCCCTTTTTGGCGTTCAATTTCTATAATCCCCACATCAAAATTAGTTCGTGTCACAACAGGTTTCACTTCTTGTGCTTGCTTAATCGTTGAAGTATTCACTCCGTAAGGGAACATCATTGTTTTTTCGAAAGGAACCGTTAATGACAATCCATGTAACCACAATGCCGTATCGAGGGCATATACTCCTTTTGGATTTCGTAATTGAATTAAATACCAGTCATCCATATAGTGATTTGCCAACCCATACAAACCATTTCCGAGCGGTTCAAGTTCCTCTTGTTCAATCATTTTTCGATAGGTTCGATAGCTTAATCCTGCTTCTTTCACTTCACGATAAGATAGGATGCCATTATTTCTTTTTAAATACTCTATAATTTCTGTTTGTTTTGGATTCATTCGTTCACCTCCTATAAAATGTAAACAATTCACTAACAAGTTGTCATAATGTTAGCATTTTGTTTACGTTTTTTCAACCCACAAAAAAAGCCTTATCCGCATCATCGCAGATAAGACTTCTTTTATATTCAATTGTTATTTTCAATAAGAATGATTTTCTTATTTGCTTAAACCTTCAATAATTTTATCTAGGTTCCATTTCATCATGCTGTAGTAGCTGTCGCCATCTTTTCCTGCTTCTGCAATAGAGTCAGTGAAGATTGTTGAGTAGATTGGTAGACCAGTTTCTTGAGATACTGTCTTCATTGGACGGTCATCCACACTACTTTCTACGAATAATGATGGAACTTTTGATGCACGTAATTGACGTACTAATTTCGTGATTTGTTCTGGAGTTCCTTCTTCTTCTGTGTTGATTTCCCAGATATACGCTGATGGAATATTGTACGCTTTAGAGAAGTACTTGAAGCAGCCTTCACTTGTTACGATTAAACGTTTTTCTTCAGGAATTTTCGCGATACGTTGTTTAGCATCTTTATCTAACGCTTCTAGTTTTTCGACATACGCTGCTAAGTTCTTTTCATATGTTTCTTTGTTCTTTGGATCTTTTGCAATTAATTGTTTCGCAATGTTTTTTGCGTAAATAACCCCATTTTCGATGTTTAACCATGCGTGGGGGTCTTCTTTTCCAGCTTCGTTTTGGCCTTCTAAGTAAATTACTTCAACGCCATCACTTACCGCAAAGTAATCTTTGTTGGCTTCTTTTTTAGCGTTTTTCACCATTTTAGCGAACCAAGCATCCTCACCATTTTCTAAGTTGATACCATTGTAGAAAATCAAGTCTGCTTTTTGAACTTTTTGAACATCTTCTGGTAATGGTTCATATTCGTGAGGGTCTTGTCCTACTGGAACAATACTATGTAAGTTCACTAAATCTCCGGCGATATTTTTTGTCATATCATAAATAATAGAGTTAGTTGTCACGACATTGATTTTTTCAGTATCTGTCTTAGAACTATTATCTTTACTTGTATCTTTGTTTGTAGCGCATCCTGCAATTCCTAATACGACAAGTGCTGCTACAAAGAGTTTCTTCATTCTATTCATGAGATTTCCTTCTTTCTCTTTGTTTTGGTGAAACGACAAAACTTACGACAAAAAATGCTGCTGCTGTTAATACGATGGTTGATCCAATAGCGATGTTAAACGTATATCCA
>CAUUUT010000073.1:0-3934 GCA_963548485.1 uncultured Streptococcus sp. | reverse complement strand
CAGCACTCGGGGCAACCGGTGTATGGATTGCCATGTTATTATCAAACGCGTTAACAGTTCTTTATGGACATATCGTCTATAAGACAAAAGACTGGAGTACATTACATTATGCGAAAGGAGAGCAGTCATGATTAAAGATTTTATTCATTATTACAAGCCATATAAAAAATTATTCTTACTCGATTTTACCTGTGCGGTGATTGTGGCCATTCTTGAGCTAGCTTTTCCAGTAATGGTGAGAAGTGTCATTGATAAGATCGTACCGTCTCAAAACTTACAACAAATTCTACTCGTGGGGGCAGGGTTATTGGCGCTGTATGCCTTCTCGACAACTTTGAACTTTATCGTGGTGTACATGGGGCATATTTTAGGGATTAATATTGAAACGGATATGCGTCGGGAGTTATTCGCGAAGATTCAAAAACAATCCTTCTCATTCTTCGATAATATGAAAATCGGGGAATTGATGAGCCGCTTGTCGAGTGATTTATTCGATATTAGTGAATTGGCGCACCATGGGCCAGAAGAATTCTTTATTGCCGTGATGACATTAATCGGTTCGTTTGTGTTGATGTATCAAGTCCATCCAACGCTAGCGCTATTGACGATCTTCTTTGTCCCTATTATTGCGGTGGCACTGGCGGTATTTAATCGTCGCATGTCTTCAATCAATCGAAATATTTACAAGGGATTAGCCAACTATACGGCAGGACTCGAAAATGTACTGAGCGGTATGCGTGTGGTGAAGGCCTTTGCGAACGAAAGTCATGAGCAACAGCTCTTCGAAGAACTCATTCAAGAGTATCGCTCGAATAAAATTGCTTTCTATCGCACGATGGGAACGAGCAGTAGTTTCAACTACTTATTGATGCGAAGTATTAATCTCTTCAGCTTAATCGTAGGGGCGTACTTCACGGTCATTGGTGATTTAACAGCTGGAGAATTAGTCGGATATATCTTACTGTCTAATGTATTCGTGGGACCGATTAATAAGATGAACTCTATGATTGAATTGTATCCTAAAGGGTTTGCGGGCTTCCGTCGTTTCAAAGAATTAATGAATGTCGAAATCGATATCGAAGACGCACCTGATGCCATTCCTGCTCCAACTTTTGAAGGACGTGTGGAATATAAAAATGTAGGATTCGGATACGAAGAAGATAAGAAGGTTTTGGAACATATCAACTTGACCGTAGAACCAGGTCAAACGGTTGCCTTCGTTGGACCAAGTGGGGTTGGGAAGACAACGCTCGTGAACTTATTACCTCGCTTCTATGATTTAAAAGAAGGGGAAATCTTAATCGATGGAACCAATATCAATCGTTTCACCTTACAGTCGCTTCGTCGTCAAATTGGTATCGTGCAACAAGATGTGTTTCTCTTTAATGGAACGATTCGCGAAAATGTATTGTATGGTAGACTCGATGCGACAGATGAGGAAGTAGACCGTGCCATCGAGCAAGCGAAACTGAAAGAAGTCATTGAAGATTTAGAAGATGGAGTAGACACACCTATCGGAGAACGCGGTGTGAAATTGTCAGGCGGACAAAAGCAACGTCTCTCAATTGCCCGTATTTTCTTGAAGAATCCTTCTATTTTAATCTTGGATGAAGCAACGAGTGCGCTCGATACGCAAACGGAGAAGTTTATTCAACAATCGTTTGACGAGTTGGCAAAAGGCAGAACGACCTTTATTATCGCTCACCGTCTTGCTACGATTAAAAATGCAGACCGTATTATTGTCGTAACAGAAGATGGACTGACAGAAGACGGCACGCATGAAGAATTGCTTGCACAAAACGGTGCGTATGCGGCTTTATATAAAGCACAATTTAAATAGTAGAAAAATACGGAGTAGGAATTTAATTCTTGCTCCGTATTTGTTTGAGCTTTTTTGAAATTATCGCAAACTATGATACAATGACCCAGAGAAAACTTAAGGAGAACGTTGATGAGTATTTTAAATGTAGAAAAATTAACACACGGCTTCGGTGAAAGAGCCATCTTCAATGATGTGAGCTTCCGTCTATTAAAAGGGGAACACATCGGACTCGTTGGAGCAAACGGGGAAGGGAAATCCACCTTCATGAATATCGTGACAGGGCAATTACAACCAGACGAAGGAAAAATAGAGTGGTCTAAAAATGTGAAAGTTGGATACTTGGACCAACATACAGTGCTTGAACCCGGAATGACCGTTCGCAGTGTCCTTCAAAAAGCCTTCGACGATTTATTTGTAGCGGAAGCGCGTATCAATGAATTGTATATGGCCATGGGAGACGCAAACGAAGATGAAATGAATGCAATGCTAGAAGAAGTGGGCGAGTTGCAAGAGCGACTAGATAGCCACGACTTCTATATTCTAGATGCCAAAATCGATGAAGTAGCGCGTGCATTAGGCGTTGCCGCATTTGGGATGGATAGCGACGTGAGTGAACTCAGTGGTGGGCAACGTACAAAAGTGTTGCTTGCAAAACTATTATTAGAAAAACCAGACATTTTATTACTCGACGAGCCAACCAACTATCTAGACGCAGAGCATATCGAATGGTTGAAACGCTACTTACAAGAATATGAAAATGCATTTATCCTGATTTCGCATGATATTCCATTCTTAAACAGTGTCGTCAACTTGATTTACCATATGGATAATCAAGAGTTGAACCGTTATGTTGGGGACTATGATCAGTTCCAAGAAGTGTATGCGATGAAGAAATCTCAACTAGAAGCAGCGTATAATCGCCAACAAAAAGAGATTGCGGACTTGAAGGACTTCGTAAACCGAAACAAGGCGCGTGTGGCAACACGGAATATGGCGATGTCTCGTCAGAAGAAATTGGACAAGATGGAAGTCATCGAATTAGCCAGTGAGAAGCCAAAACCAAAATTTGACTTCAAGACTTCTAGAGCTCCTGGTCGTTACATTTTCCAAGCCGAAGATTTAGTGATTGGATACGACCGTCCATTAACAGGACCTATTAATCTGGAGATGGAACGTGGCCAAAAGATTGCGATTGTCGGTGCGAATGGTATCGGAAAAACGACACTCTTAAAGAGTTTGTTAGGGATCATTAAGCCATTGAACGGAAAAGTAACGCGTGGGGACTATATCGATCTTGGATATTTCGAACAAGAAACGCCAAAAGGAAACCGTAAGACAGCTTTAGAAGAAATCTGGGATACTTTCCCATCAATGACACAACCAGAAGTACGTGCAGCGCTTGCTCGTTGCGGATTAACCAGTAAGCACATCGAAAGTCAAGTGCAAGTATTAAGTGGGGGAGAGCAAGCAAAAGTTCGCTTCTGTAAGTTGATGAACGAAGAGACAAACGTGCTCGTACTCGACGAACCGACAAACCACTTGGATGTAGATGCTAAAGATGAGCTCAAACGTGCATTACAAGAATATAAAGGAAGTATATTAATGGTGTGTCACGAACCTGAATTTTACGAAGGATTAGCGACAGATATTTGGGATTTCTCAAAATTCGCATAAAAATTATATTCTTCACTTTTAGGGAAGAAAGTTGATACAACCGCTTACAAAGCAGAACTTGAATTTAATTCAAGTTCTGCTTTTTTGTGCATAAAAAAACGCTACAAAACAATGTTTGTAGCGTGGAGTATGTTGTAAGCCGCCTAGGGGAGTCGAACCCCTGTTATGAGAACCGGAATCTCATGTGATATCCACTACACTAAGGCGACGTTCTTTTCTAAGTGTATCTAATTTTAGTGAGTGGTGCAAGTTTTGGGGGAGGCTAAAAATAGAATAGAAGAAATAGTGTCATTCGATAGGATTCTAAAGAGAGCAAAAAAGTATACGATGATAGCAAAAAATACCATATATGGACATTGAAGTGCACCCCAAAAGTTAGACAGAAAATCTAACTTTTGGGGTGTTTTTATTATGAAATTAACTTATGAAGATAAAGTT
>CAUUUT010000072.1:0-3959 GCA_963548485.1 uncultured Streptococcus sp. | reverse complement strand
AACGTGAGTGCAAGTAGAATACATCCCCTGGGTATGCTTCACGACCTGGTGGACGGCGAAGTAATAGGGAAATTTCACGATAAGCCGCCGCTTGTTTTGATAAATCATCATAGACAATCAATACATCGCGACCTTGGTACATCCACTCTTCACCCATTGCTGTCCCTGCATATGGTGCAATATATAGCATTGGTGCTGGTTGAGATGCACTAGCGGATACAACTGTTGTATACTCCATTGCTCCATAACGTTTCAATGTTTCTACAAGAGCTTTAACAGTAGATTCTTTTTGACCAATAGCTACATAAATACATAATGTATCTTTACCTTTTTGATTCAAAATAGTATCCACTGCAATACTTGTCTTACCAGTTTTACGGTCACCAATGATTAACTCACGTTGACCTTTACCAATTGGTACTAAGGCATCAACTACTTTTAATCCTGTAGGTAATGATTGTTTAACGCTTTGACGTTGCATTACGCCAGGTGCTTCATTTTCTACTGGACGTTTTTTGGTTGTTTCGATGGCACCAAGACCATCAATCGGACGACCTAACGCATCTACAACACGACCAATCAATGCATCTCCTACTGGAACATCAAGGATACGTCCTGTACGTTTAACAGGTTCTCCTTCATGGATATTTTCATATCCTCCAAAGATGATGACACCGACATCGTTTTTTTCCAAGTTTTGAGCCATCCCGTAGGCGCCGTTTTCAAATTCTACTAATTCTCCAGCCATTACATTTGTAAGACCGATGACACGAGCAATTCCGTCCCCGATGAAGGAAACTTCACCGATTTCTTCAATCTGTTCTTTTGTTTCAAAAGAAGCGATTTGGTCACGAATTCTCGCTGTAATATTACTCATTTCCATTTATGCCATCTCACCTCTTTAATCCTGTTTGGCTAATTTTCTCTTTGAATTGTTTTAGTTTGTTTGCAATCGTTCCATCTAATAAATACTCTTTTGTCTTAATTTGAACGCCGCCAATCACTGAAGGATCAACAGTATTCACCCAAGAATCATATTCTTTATGTGTTTTATTTTGGAATGCAGTTGCAATACGATCCATCTGTTCATCCGTTAGCGGAATTGCAGAAATAATCTCTAATTTATTGGCATTGTAAATATCTAAGAACGCTTCGAGTGCTTCTACAATATTCATCGAACCGTCCTGCGACGGGAAGGTTGCTAAGTACTCTTGTGTTTCTTTTGATAAATGTCCAAATGCAGATTCTAATACAGATAACTTTTTATCATAAGAGACATGCTCTAGATGCATCATCTGTCTAAATGTCGAAGTATTTTGAATTCCTGCTAATATAGCTTGGATTTCATTCGTCACCTGTTCTAAGTGACCTTCGAATTTTGCCTTTGCATAGAAATGGCTGGCTTCTTTAACGATATCTTTGTGATATTTAACCATTATTTTTCCAACCCCTTAATGAAGGCTTCGATTACTTCTTGATGTTTCTCTTTTGTCACTTCTTTTTCAAGAATTTGACTAGCAAGTTGAACCGATAGGTCTACAATATCATCTTGCACTTGCATGATGGCACGTTGTTTCATTGTATCCACTTCGCGTTGCCCATCTGCTTTCATGCGAGAGACCACATCTTTACCTTCTTTAATCATTTCATCTTGCGTTTTTGAAGCTGCTTCACGAGCGTTATCTAAGATTTCGCTGCCTTTCACTTCTGCGTTATGAATAATTTCATTGGCATTTGCCTGAATTTCTTCAGCTGATTTTCTTTTCTCAGCGGCTTCATCTAAATCTTTAGCAATTTTTTCACGACGCGCTTCTAACATGGCATTCACTTTATCCCAAGCAAAGAACTTCACCAAGAATAGTAACAACGTCATTGAAATTAATACGACTAAAGTATCGCCTAAAACGGTACTGACATTACCTGATAACATTACTTCAAACATCTCTCACCCCTCCTTTACGACAATAATTCCATATATTGGATTATTTAACGAATACAAGGATAAGAGCGATTAATACGGCGAAGATTGGCATCGCTTCGATTAAGGCAACCCCGATGAACATTGTTGAACGTAATTCATTGCTCATTTCTGGTTGGCGTGTCATTGATTCGATTGTTTTTACGATAACTGCTTGGTTACCAAAGGCTGCTGCTAAGGCTGCTCCTGCTACTGCGATTGCTGCTGCTAATTCTGTCATTATAAATTCCTCATTTCTTAAAATTAATGTTTCATTACTTTATGTGAGATGTAAACCATTGTCAACGTACAGAATACGTACGCTTGAATAGCTCCAATTACCACTGAAAATCCTTGCCATACTACTCCAAGTGGAATTGCAAGAATATATGTTATTAGTCCTGCTGCGGATGAGAACATCACAATCAATCCCAATAACACTTCGCCGGCATAAATATTTCCGTAGAGACGGAATGCCAACGTAATTGTATTCGTAAACTCTTCAATCAATTTGATTGGGAGCATTATCGACATCGGACTTAAGTAAGAATGTTGAATATATCCTTTGAGTCCCATCTTCTGTACACCAGAATAATGTGCGATTAATGTTGTCATTAGCGCTAAGGCTAAACATACTATTGGGCTTGCTGTTGGACTGGCAAAATAGCTGTGATCTTCATAATGAATAAAGATAATTAGCCCAACCATATTAGCGACTAGTACAAAAGAAAACAGTGAGAAAATATATAAATAATACGTTTGCGCTGTTTTCTCATCAACTGCACTGTTTACAATACCCTTCGTGAAGTCCATGAGGGCTTCTAGAGCATTTTGCAACTTACCAGGTTTCATCGAAACCTTCCTTGAAGCAAAAATTGTAAATAGAGCGATTAGTAAAACACTAACCCCACACGAAATCAAAATCGGAACTGAAAACGACAATCCAAAAATCTCAATCACTTTTGGTGTTGCTTCCATGTTTCTTATTTCCCCTCCTTTACACCAAACAAAAAAACTGACAATAATACTATACTTTGAGGCTTACGCTCAGTACGGTGATTATTGTCAGATTTGATGGCAATAGTCTATCGCAAAAGCGTTGACTATATAAATTTATTATTTGGTTCCGAATAAACGATCTCCAGCATCTCCTAATCCTGGAAGAATGTATCCATGTTCATTTAATCTTTCATCTAATGCTGCTGCGTAGATGTCGATATCTGGGTGGGCTTTACGTAGAACTTCTACGCCTTCTGGAGCGGCTACAAGACAGCAAAACTTAATCGAGCTTGGTTGTGCACCACGCTTCAACAGTGCGTCAATAGCAGCCACTGCGGATCCCCCAGTTGCTAACATAGGATCAACGACAAACAATTGTCTTTCAGAAATATCTGAAGGTAACTTCACGAAATACTCAACAGGTTGCAATGTGTCATGATCACGATACATACCAACGTGCCCAATTTTGGCAGCCGGGATTAATTCGAGAATTCCATCCACCATTCCAAGTCCTGCTCGCAGAATCGGAATGATAGCGACTTTTTTACCAGCTAATGTTTTCAATGTTGTTTTAACAAGTGGAGTTTCGATTTCTACATCTTCAAGAGGCAGATCTCTAGAAACCTCATAAGCCATTAGCATTGAAATTTCGTTTACAACTTCGCGGAAAACTTTTGTTCCACAATCTTTTTGACGAATCATTGTTAATTTATGTTGAATTAACGGATGATCAAGTACGTGAAATTTACCCATTTGTCATTCTCCTTCCAATACATTAGTGTCACTTCTATTATTTTACCTAAAAACCAGTTAAATATCTAGTCTCAGTATGAAAACTTATTATTATTTTCATAATCTGAAACAAACCTTTACATGTCATTCATTATGCGTATAATTTGAAAGTTTCAGTCAACTGTTTCACTTCTTGACGGACATTGTTTAATACTGCTTCATTTTCAGGATTTGTTAATGTTGTAAGGATTAACTCTGCTACTTTCTTCGC
>CAUUUT010000071.1:0-4041 GCA_963548485.1 uncultured Streptococcus sp. | reverse complement strand
TCATTGTCGTAGAAGGGCGAGACGATACAAGACGCTTGAGAGAAATCTATCCAGAGATCGAAACAATTGAAACGAATGGATCGGCGATTGACGAAGAGACGATTGCGCTCATTCAAAAGGCGCTGCAAACGCGTGAAGTGATTGTATTTACGGATCCTGATTATCCAGGAACGCGTATTCGCAACATCATTCAAGAGCGCGTACCTGGCGTGAAGCATGCCTTTATCGAACGCAAAGAAGCCGTCAAAAAAGACAATCATAAGAGCCTTGGAGTGGAACACGCGAGTACCGCATCTATTCAGCGAGCGCTCGAATCAGTGCATGAGATTTCAATAGGACCAGGAAAGCCAATGATTTCGCAAGCAACACTGATGGCGCTTGGGTTTATCGGACGACCAGATTCTGCAACGAGGCGTCAAGCGGTGGCTAATTTTCTAAAAATCGGCCATACGAATGGAAAACAGTTCGCGAAAAGATTACAATTATTTGGTATTACAGAAGAACAATTAAGGGCGGCACTTGAGGCTGTCTTAGAAAATGAGGACAAACATGAATGAAATAAAGGATATCGCGACGCCGAAAAGAACGCGCGAGATTATGGAACGTCATGGGCTAACGGTAAAGAAGAGTCTAGGGCAGAACTTCCTGATTGAACCGAATATTTTAACGCGTATGCTAGAAGTGGCGGGAGTCGACAAAACGACAAACGTCATTGAAATCGGACCAGGGATTGGTGCGTTGACCGAACGTCTAGCAAGAGAAGCCAAACAAGTGCTGGCGTTTGAAATCGATGGCCGTTTGTTGCCAGTGCTCGATGAAACATTGGCCCCATACGATAATGTAACAGTGGTTCATAGCGACATCTTGGACGTCGACTTAGAGCAAGTGATTGGAGAGCATTTCGACATCAACGAGCCGCTATTAGTGGTGGCTAACTTGCCGTACTATATCACAACGCCAATCATTATGAACTTATTGGAATCGAAATTGCCAATCGATGGTTTTGCGATGATGATGCAAAAAGAAGTGGCACAACGAATGACCGCTGAGCCAAATTCGAAGGCGTATGGATCGCTCACGATTGCGATTCAATATTTCTGCGAAGCGAGCATTGGATTTATCGTTCCGAAAACGGTCTTCAATCCAGCTCCGAATGTAGATTCTGCGATTTTAGTGTTAAAACGTCGCGAGAAACCACTCGTGGAAGTGAACGATGAAGCAAAATTCTTCGCGCTCGTGAAAAACAGTTTCGTACAGCGTCGTAAAACGCTATGGAATAATTTAGCTAAAGCGTACGTTGGGAATGGTCATACAAAAGAAAGCTTGGCCGCTGCGCTAGAAGCTGCGGGCATTGACCCATCCAGACGAGCAGAAACACTGACGATTGGAGAGTTCGCCCGCTTAAGCGACGCGCTTTAATGGCAGATACACTCTCAGGAGAATAACGAATATAAAAGATGATACTGAAAGAACTTACGGGTTCTATCGTCGCAGTAATGTGAAAGGATATCGAATGTGAGGGAGAAAGACAGAAATAGCCTAAATATATTTATGTATTTAGGCTATTTCGTTTTCTTTCCCCACAAAGTTGAATAGGAATGAGCTAGCTGAAAACAGCGAAGCTCATTCCATTCAACCACTGTGCTTACGCGGAGTAGGGATTAGTCCTTACTCCGCGTTTGAAGCTTCGAAGGTGAAAGACGAAGGCTTGAACCGGTACAACATTACCGCGATGATGAGGTAATCCGTAAGTAACGAAAGGTATCATCTTTAATATGCAAAGTTATTAAAAAATATTTTTAAATAACTATTGCTTTTTACGAATCGCAGGAGTATACTCTAATTAAAGATAAATTTAAATAGAAAGAAGATGAAATCATGGCAGTGAACGAAGTAATGGCCGCTCTTTCTGATGAAACGCGTCGCCAGATTTTGGAAATCCTGCGAAAAGGGAAGACCAACACCGGTGACCTTGCCACGATGATTGGGATGACGCCGCAAGCCTTGTCCTATCACCTTAGAAAGCTCAAAAACGCTGATTTAATCTATGAAACACGCTATAAAAACTTTATTTATTATGAATTGAATTTGACCGTACTGGACGAAGCTATTGTATGGATCAATCAAATTATCGGGGGAAAATAACATGGAACAAGTAAAACAATTTAAAAAATATGCCTATCTCGCATTGATGTTCGCACCACTCGTTGTATCACTCTTTGTGGTATGGTTCTTACCAGAAACAATTGTATCGCGCATGGACTTGGCGGGGAATGTGACGGCAACGGCAAGTAGATTCTCAATCTTTCTATTCCCAATTCTTGTAGCGATTCTTGGCTTTGCGATTCGTGTTGCAAGCTCATCGCCAAAACTAACAGGGGGCAATGTAAGAGCAGCTCGCTCGATTAGCTGGATTCTCTTACTGTTATTGAACGTCATTGCTTATTTCCAATTCTGGTTATACCTAGGCGGAATGACAGCAGGCGCGCAAATGAGCCGCTTCATCACCTTTATTCTAGGGGTATTCTTTATCCTTATTGGAAATCTAGCTCCAAAAATTAAAGAGAATTCAAAACACTTCGGATTCCGTGCTTCATGGCTTAAAAACAATGACGCAGCCTTCCGTAAAACACAACGATTCTTCGGAATTGCCTCTGTAGTAGCAGGTGTCCTCATGATGCTTACAGGAATCTTCATGGGAAATAATGTTGCAATCCTTGTCGCAACAATGATTATGATTATTTTGATTGCAGTGACGGGTGGTTATTCTTACTACATTGCAAATGTTGAAGCAGCATAAAAGAAAATAAGCTTTCATCTTTAAAAAGATGAAAGCTTATTTATTTTATTTTAGTCCAGTCCTTCTGGCAGCACGACTGTAAAGTCTTTTTCATGCATTTCAAAGTCGATAGCCCATCGACAGTTAAATTTTATAGTGTCAGTTTGCTCGTTATAAGTGAGCAATCCAATCGTATTTAACGCACTCTTATGACAAAGCAATAGTTTTTTATTACTGATGTCCATTACTGTGTCGATGTTCGGTGAGATATGAATAGAATAAGTTCCTAATTTTATTGTTTCCATTTTTACTCCTCCATTAAATCAATAGCATCCCGATTCAGATTCAGAAAAGAATACTCTTCTTTTTTTAACGGAATTATTTGAATGTTTTCTTCCGCAATTCTTACTTTCATCAATCCGAGATTCGTGAAGTGTAATTGGTTGGTTTCTGGGCAGATATATATACGTGCAGTGCTGTGATAAGTAGGTGGAGTTAATACTATTAGCTCTTCGTTTTCTTGATGAATCACTTCAAAAGAAAGAGGAATTTGAACTGTATAATCTCCAATGAAGTAATTTTGGAATGTCATTCTATCCCCCCTAAATGATTACTGTGTTCCTCAAAATTAGGGTGAAGAATGTATTGAAATTCATCAGGGAACGCTATCTCAACAAAAATTTGATGGTGATGAATCCTGTAAGATGCGTTGCCACCATTGATAATATCACAGCTGTCTGTGTCAGAGTTATATAGGATAAATAAGTAAGTTTGAAGGGTGCGAGAAGATAAAACCTTTAATCCTTCAGGTAACTGAAACCCAAGTAAATCTGTGCCTAGATGCACTGTATAATTTTCTAAAGTAAAAACTGACATCGTTGCCCTCCTGTTACGGCTTTAGGTAATTTCTATACATATCATAGGTACCTTTTGTTGCAAGTATTTATTGTACAAAATTATCAATGAGTTAATAAATAGTAAATGGTGCTTCCAACAAAATAAGTGAGAAAACCTAAAACTCCAGCAATAATATATCCCTTACGATCGTCTTTCATGATAGTTCCTCCTTTTGAATGGGTGTTATTTTGTAGTGTTATTTCAAGCTCAGATTAACATATGTAAGCGTTTTTGTAAATGATTATTTTCCGAATTCTGCGAGAATATTTGCGTTTTAACTCACTTGATTTTTATTGTTCTATTAATAATCGTGCACTTTTTAGTTTAGGGGCTATCTGTGCTATAATAGAAAGGTACATATTGGT
>CAUUUT010000070.1:0-4055 GCA_963548485.1 uncultured Streptococcus sp. | reverse complement strand
AGAGCGCAGATATTCCAGGAGGACTCTATGACGTCATTATTTCAACAGTGGTCTTAATGTTCTTAGATCCGTATACCATTCCTGATGTGATCGAAAATATGCAATCCCATACGGCACCTGGGGGCTTCAACCTCATCGTGGCGGCCATGTCGACAGAAGACGCACCATGTCCTGTCAACTTCCCTAAGACATTTGCAAGTGGCGAATTGAAAGACTACTACGCTGGCTGGACCTTGCATAAATATAATGAAGACTTTGGCCAACTCCATAAAACGGACGAAAACGGCAATCGCATTCAAATGAGATTTGTGACACTATTAGCAGAGAAGTAAGGATACGAGAAAGGACATCAGCAAATTTGCTGATGTCCTTTTTCGTATCCTATGTAGTTGAGCTCGCAATCGCAGAAATGGCGTGCGTTTCCCGAAACATCCGCAGAACGTTGCACGTTCCTTCCGGTGTTCCGGTCCAACGTTCCATTTCTGAACGCGATTGCTCACATCCTGTTGTAGTTGAACTCGAAAAGGCAGAAACGACGTCCACTTCCCAGAATAGCCGCACGACTGCCAGCAGTCCTTTGCGTTATTCTGGTCCAGTGATTCGTTTCTTAACGCCTTTTCTCGTATCCTATTATTTAATATACAATGTATCGCCTTTTAATGTAAATGTTGTATCTTCAGTGATTGTTTCACCTGTTAAGACTAAGACTTCTTTTCCTTGTTTTGTTTCGTCAACAATTCGGTATTCGCCGTCTTTTTTCACAACTAACACATTATATTTTAAGTTTTTTTCTTCTTCTGTAGTTGGGATTACAAGAGCTTCTGTTACTCCTGTTAATTCAACTGCTTTTGAGAAATCATTGTTTTTAACAATATAGAATTTGCCATCTTTTTTAACAATGCTATATCCATCTTCAATGGCTTTATTCATCTCTGCATTCTTCAATTCTTCAGATTCAGTTGTTGAAACTTTGTCTTTAACACTATCCGCAGCTTGTTTAATTTTAGCAGCAGCCTCGTTTATTTTATCCTGGTTATTTTGGATCGCTTGTTGTACCACTTGAGAATTTTTCACTTGTTCTTGTTGCTCTTTTTGGCGCTCATGTCTTGCTTGATAACGTTGGAAACGTAAAAATGCATACACTGCAATAATCACAATCGAGATAATAACGCTTAAAATACGACGTCCTTTATTTTCCACTTATATTCACTCCTCTAATAAGATACGCTTATTTTATCACACTCCAACTATATTGCCTATTCTTAGAGCATCAAAAAAGCACTTCGGCATTGCTACCAAAGTGCTTGTTCTTATAAATGATCTGTCCCAGGCGTTTCGACCGTATCTGCAGAAGTTGTTTCTGTTGTCGAAGGAGCCGGTGTGTAATACTCAATCTTCGTTAAATCAACGGTTGCCGTTTTAGACCCATCACTCCATGGAATTTCATAAACTTTTCCAGAGTAAACCCAGTTCTGCTTTCCATCTTTTTGGTCTTTTGCGGATTGTTCTACCTTTTCCTTCATCCATGCTGTAGCTTGGTCGAATGTCGCAAACTCTTGTCCCGTATTCCCTAACGGTTTCAAGCGTTGTGGCGGTTTTGCTACTGTTTCTGCACTTGAAGTGACAGTAGGAACTTCAGTTGGAGTGGCCTCTTTCGTTTGAGGACCATTTTCTGACTCTTCTCTTCTGTGCTCTTGGCTTGGAGTTGCCTGCGCAACGTTTCCTTCAACCTCTCTTGTGTTCTTTTCTTCTGTAACCACTTGTTTTTCTGTGGTTACTGTTTCTGTAGTTGGAGCTTGAGTTGTCTCTTGTTTCTTTTCGGCGACTGCTTTCTTTTCAGCACTACTTGAAGGAGTTGACGAATTGGCTGGCGCACTTGTTTGTACTTCTACGACTTGAGTGACTTTTTGCATCGGACTCATTGCTTGTGAAATACCATATACACCTGCTAGCATCGCTAAAGATAGGCCTAGCGTAATTCCCAATTGACTCGCAAAACCTAATGATTTAAAACCTTCTTGTAATTTCACTAAAAATGCTTTCATCGTCCATCCCCTTTCTCCTTTTATTTTTTTCAAATTATTATACCATATTTTTTCACATTTGTAGAATGAAAAATATATATTATCACAAATTTAATCATTATTGCAATAGTATCTAACAACTTTGTTTGTGAAAAATGATGAACAAAAATTTCACAACTTATTTTATCTACTTTTTTACACTTACATTATATATGAAAATTGTTTCAATTGCCAGACAATTCCACCACGAACGCTTGCCATGGAGAAAGCTTGTAAGCGCGTAAATCTGTAATCTCATCTTCTGTATTAGTTACTAAAACCTTATTAAATCGGGCATCTACAGAGATTTCTTCCTCAAAATCAGATAAATTCACGACCGTCAACCATCTTTCTTCCCCAAGTGTGCGATAATATGCAAACACATTAGAAGAAGTGTTTAGCAGCTCATAATCGCCCCAAATAACAATCGGATGCTCTTTTCTAAGCTGAATCAATTTTTGATACGTATAGAAAACAGAGTCTGAATTTTGCAATTCTGCTTCCACATTCATTTCTGTATAATTCGGATTGAGCGCTAACCAAGGAGTTCCCGTTGTAAATCCACCATTTTGTTCGGCAGTCCACGGAATCGGTCTACGAGCATTGTCTCTTCCTTTCGCATTTAGCGAAGTCATAATCGATTCGATGCTAAACCCTCTTGAAATGCGATCATGATACATATTAATCGATTCAATATCATCCAACTCTTCAATGCTAGCAACTGGTGTATTCGTCAATCCCAATTCTTCCCCTTGGTAAATATACGGAGTTCCTTTCATCATATGTAGTAAAATTGCGAAAGCCTTGGCGCTACGAACACGATATTCCTTATCATTTCCCCAGCGTGAAACGATTCTTGGCAAATCATGATTGTTCCAGAATAGCGAATTCCAGCCTTCCTCACCAAGTTCTGTTTGCCATTTCGAGAGAACGGTTTTCAACTCCGTCACATCGAGCGGTTTAAGATCCCATTTTTCCTTTCCTGGTTCATTGTCTAGGAGTGAATGTTCAAATTGGAAGACCATCGACAATTCATGACGTTCTGGGTTTGAATAGAGTTTTGCGATTTCTGGCGTCGCTCCCCATGTTTCCCCAACCGTCAATAAATCTTTATCTCCAAAGGTCGCTTTATTCATTTCTTGTAAATATTCATGCAATTTTGGTCCGTTTGAAGTAATTCCTTCTAATGGAATTTTCCCGATTAAATCAATCACGTCCATACGGAATCCGCCAACGCCCTTATCAATCCAAAAATTCATCATATCATAGACTTCACGGCGCACTTTTTCATTTTCCCAATTCAAATCTGGTTGTTTTTGACTAAATAAATGCAAGTAATATTGATTGCTTGTCTCATCGTACTTCCAGGCACTTCCTAAAAAGATGGACTGTAACTCCGTTGGCACTCCACCATCTTCTGCTGGGTCTGCCCATACGTAGTAATCATGATAAGGATTGTCTTTTCCTTTTCTTGACTCGATAAACCAGTGATGTTCATCAGACGTATGATTCACAACGAGATCCATAACGATTTTAATTCCGCGCTTATCCGCTTCGGCAATTAGCTCTTCCATATCTGCCATCGTACCGAACTCGTCCATGATGTCTTCATAATCTGAAATATCATAGCCATTATCATCATTTGGCGACTTATAAACTGGAGAGAGCCAAATCGCTCCAATTCCAAGCGTTTGTAAATAATCGAGTTTCTCAATAATTCCTCTTAAATCTCCGATTCCATCTCCATTGGAATCCTTAAAACTACGTGGATAAATTTGATAAACGACTACTTCTTGCCACCAATGTTTTTCCATAACAATCTCTCTTTTCTATTGTAGTAATCAATACACCTCCATGATAGACCTAAATCCGAAAGAATACTATAGTTCTTCAAATACTATTCCATTAAATTTGTATGACAAAAATCAAATAAAAGTGGAGAAAAAACAGAAATTCTGCTCTTTCTCCACTTCTTAAATAAATCCTGCAAAA
>CAUUUT010000069.1:0-4060 GCA_963548485.1 uncultured Streptococcus sp. | reverse complement strand
GCGAATTAGCAAGTGAAGTGCCAACATACCCACAAGAATTAGTGAACATCCGTGTCAGCAATAAAGATGGCGTAATGGAAGTACCAGCGATTAAAGAAGTCATCGATGCTGTAGAAGCAGAGATGGCAGGAAACGGACGCGTCCTTGTACGTCCAAGTGGTACAGAGCCGCTTGTTCGTGTCATGGTGGAAGCTCCAACGGATGAACTTGTTCACGACTACGTTACACGTATCGCGGATGTTGTTCGCAAAGAAGTTGGAATCGACTAATTTTAGAATAAACGATAAGGAAAGAGAGCTTTGAAAAAGGCTCTCTTTTTTGTGTGTATATCGGACAAAGTGGTGGCGGATGGAATCCTTTGTTTTATGATGAGAGTGCGCAAGATGAAGCTTACAATTTTATACCTCATTGATGCAAAAAATAAAAAATAATTCTCAATAGAAATAGTTAACAAATGTTAACACTATTGCTATAATAAAATTGGTATAAAATACGAAAATATAAGGAGAGAATTATGAAAAAAACATACACAAGAATTGTTCATTTAGTGATGCTAATGAACTTATTCCTTGCAAGTGCTCTACCGGCAAGTGTAGTCGCGGTAGAACAGTTCGAATCGACTACCTCTCAAGAACAGATGACAACAACTGTTAATAAAGAATTAACGACTGAAACTTCACAACAAACAGAGCCAGCATCTGAAACGGTGGTGGCGCCAGAAGGTACAGCGAATACAACGGAAGTCGCTCGTGTCCGTGGCAAACGGGATACTTCAGCAGTAGGAAAAAACTCCGTTAAAATCTCCACTTCAACGGGAGCAGAAGACTGGCCACTATCGATGCGTGTGGGAGAAGTTTCATTAGATGCGCAAGGATTAACAGGAACTCTCACTAATTCGTACATCGATATTCGTTATGAAGGGAAATATATCGATACTTTTAAAGTTGGGAATGCTAGCTTTATTAAGTCAGTCGAATATTTAACAGAAGGAAATGACAGAATTGCTCGTGTGTATTTAAATGAGCTAGACTCAACTACTTCTGTAACGTTCTCTTATACAATGAACTTCAAAAAAGGATTGACTCCTAAAGGATATGAAGTCAGTGCGAATGTTTCTTGGAAACAAGAAGACGGTACCGTTATTAAAGAAGCAACAGGAGACGCCACTTTCCGTGTGAAAACATTGGATATGAATGTATTGAAGCTTCCAGGAAATGATTACTATTCCTATGATGACACTAGACAATACGGTGGAACATCGAATGCAAATGGCTATATCGATAATCCGGAATATGTTCTTTTCAAATTCCGTGCAGACTTTAACCATGAAGGAACTTGGCATCAAAGAAATCGACTCATGGAAAAGATTGTCGTAACGGATACACTTCCAACTTATACGGATGAACAAGGAAATACAAGAACGGCACAATTTGATGCTTCTAAAAATCCAGGTTGGACAGATAATGGGGATGGTACGGTTTCGTATACCATCACGGCAGACAATATGCAAGAAGCCAATGCGCTGAATCAATTAGCGAAACTGGAATTGTATTTAAAATTCCCAGGAGCTAAAACAGGCGATAAGGACTATTACTTGAATCATGTGAAAGTAGATTGGCATCCGTTTAATGAAACGCCAGCGGACCAAAAATCAGCAGAAGATGATGTGAAGATTCGCTTACGTCCACATCTTCTTCCAGGGAATTTCACGGTGAAACGTGGAGAAAACAAGTTGAAGGTTCGCGAAGGTTCAAACCATGATATGACAAAAAATAGTATGGGTACGTATTTGATTGAAATGAACAACCAAACACCATACCCAATTACGGAATTAACGATTGAAGATAAAGATCTTGATCCACAATTGTTCTTCTACAGCATTAAGGCGTTATATGGCCCAGCAGAAAAAGTGCAATTCTTTGCAGTGGATAAAGATGGCAATGAAACAGAAATTGCGCCCGAAGAAGTAGTGGATAAGGCAGCTGTTCAACAAAATAAAGAGACCGCAGCCAAAGTACAATCTGGAGAAATCACGAAAGAACAAGCCCCACAAACACAACAAACGATTAAGAAAATTATCATTCGACTAAAAGATGGGAAGCAAATTGATCCAAATGAAGGATTTACTTTCCGTATGCATGTCTCTACAGGTGTTCTTTATGACAATGCTTCTTTATTAAACAAAGACTTCCCAAATACAGCGAAGTTTACAGGAAAGCTTCTGACGACAGATGGTAAAGAAATTCCATTTAATTCAGAACATATCGGAAAGATTCAAGCAGAAGAGCTTGCTATCAAGATTGGACTAGCAAAAACAACAACAAGCAACGATACAGGAGCGGTTGATGAAGTGGTTGAATACAATATTTCAGCGGACTTCTTCTCACTTCCTTCAGTTGTTGAGTTTGAGAATCCTCGTTTTATCGACTTATTACCAGAAGGAATTAAGTTTGAAGAGTTGAAAAACTCAAATATTCCAGTAGACGTTGAAGTGATTGACAATTACAATGACTCGAATCGTCAGGCTGTTATTTTTAAATTGAAAGAAAAAGTGGAGCCAACAAAACTCGCTTATCCAAAAATTACGTTCAAGGCGCGTATCACGTCAGAAGCAACTCCTTCGTCAGTAGATACATTCAAGAAAAATGAAAACCGCGTCTATTTTGTAACTGATAAGGAAAGCATTGATGATAAAACCTTTATTCAACTTGATAGTAAGGGCGAAGTGGATGAGTACGATGTTAATGGAAACGGAGATAAGACAGAACGTCTTGTGGGAGCTCGTTCTAATACTATCGTTACAGTACCAACGCATATTCGTTCTGAAAAATTAATCAAAAAAGATACAGATACGGTCTGGAATAAGACGCTTCAATTGATGGACTATGAAGAAAACTTCAAGTACCGCCTGCGTACGGTGAATAATACGAACGAGACCTTCCGTCACTTTGTGCTTTATGACAAGTTGCCAGTGAAGGGTGATGTTCATGGATTTGCCAATATTGTGACTGGACCGGTCGTTGCACCAAGTGGATTTAAAGTCTATTACAATACTGGTTCCGATTTACCAGACAATCCAGCAGAAGGTGTGAATGCAGACGGCTGGGTGGGAAACGTGGATGACTATAGTAAAGTAACCGCGCTGAAAATCGTGATGGTTAATCCAGAAGTTATCGAGCCAGGAGAAGATATCAACTTCGATGTTCCGATGAAATCACCGGCTTATGAAGAGAGTGGAGAGTTGAACGGAAAGATTTCTTCAAACACGTATTACGTCAACCGTGACGCGGCAGATTTAGCAAACTTTGGGGTATCGAATACGGTTCAAAACCAATTACCTCAGTACTTCCTTGTTCGAAAAGAATGGAAAGATCGCAGTTCAGAAGTCACAAGTATTACGATGGAATTGTATCGTGAGTCTGAACCGGATAAAGTCGTTGCCACTATCGAGTTAAACGAAGAAAACGGCTGGAAAGGTACGTTGAAGAAGACGAGCAAAGATACCATCATTGATCCAAATATTAAGGATTGGAAAGTTCGTGAGAAATTACCAGAAAACTACGGTGATGACTATGAAGGGTCTCAAGAAAAATCTACGCAAGGATTCTATGTGTTAAATAAACGTGCGGAAACGCAGCATACTGTAGAAAAAACTTGGAATGATAGCGAAGATAAATTAGGTCTTCGTGCTCCAATTACGGTTCAATTGAAACAAAATGGAGTGGCTTACGGTACTCCAGTGACATTGAATGCAGCCAACGATTGGAAATATACCTTTACAGGATTACCAAAATCGCTCAATGGGAAAGCGTATGAGTATACAGTGGATGAAATTTCTGTGCCTGCTGGATATTACAATGAAGTGAAGACGGAAGATGGTAAAACTACCATTACAAACCATCTAGTGGATCCAGTGAAAGTAGACCTTATTTTCACGAAGAAATTAGAAGGACGTTCAATCGTCGATGGAGAATTCACCTTCAACTTGTTAAATGGAGAAGGAGAAGTTCTAGCGACAACAACAGCTCAAGCAGATGGCACGATTACCTTTAAAGATGTG
>CAUUUT010000068.1:0-4096 GCA_963548485.1 uncultured Streptococcus sp. | reverse complement strand
CGTACCAGTTTGGGAAAAAGCTACTTTGAAATAACAAAACCTTAAGAGGCGTGCTTAGCATGCCTCTTTATTCAATGAAAGAAGGCAAAGACGATGAGCGAAATTAAACAAAAAGCACAAGCGTTAAACGAATATCTTGTCGCAACAAGAAGACATTTTCACGAAAACCCAGAATCAAGCTTAAAAGAGTACGATACTGCTGCCTACATTCAAAAAGAATTAACCTCATTCGGAATCCCATTTGAAAAAGTGGCCGAAACAGGAACATTAGCCATTATTAAAGGTGGCAAAGGAGAAGGAAAGACAGTATTACTTCGTGCAGACATTGATGCATTAGAACTTCCGGACTGCACTGGTAAGCCTTATGCGTCTAAACGTCCAGGATTAAACCATGCATGTGGACATGATGCGCATACGACAATGGGGCTAGGAACCGCTAGAGTCTTGAACGAATTGAAAGATAGTTTTGCAGGAACCGTCTTAATTGCATTCCAACCTGCAGAAGAAATTGGCGCGGGAGCGAAACAATTTGTTGCTTCTGGAAAAATTGACAATATCGATGAATCATTTGCGATTCACGTGAATTCCGGACTGCCTGTTGGATCGTTTGCGGTTAAAGGTGGACCAGTGAATGCTTCATGTGATATTTTCAAAATCAAAATTACAGGGAAGAGCTCACACGTAGGTCGCCCTCATTTAGGACATGATGCCCTTGTAACAGCTAGTGAAGTGGTTGTTGCGTTACAAACGATTGTCGCTCGTGAAGTGAATCCAATCGACCGTGCTGTTGTTGGAGTCGGTAAATTAAATGCAGGAACACGTTACAATATCGTTGCCAACGACGCTGAAATCGAAGGGACGATTCGTGCGTTTAGCCATGAAACACGTGAACACTTAAAAGAAGCTGTCACACGTATCGCTAAAGGGATTGCAGAACTCAATCGTTGTGAATTTGAAATTGATTGGTATGATGCGGCAGCTCCAGTCATCAACACTCCAGAGTTAGCCGAAGAATTCCAAAAAGTGGTTGCAAAAGTGGAAGGAATTGACAACCTTATTACAAACTATGATTTGTCAATGGGTGCCGATGACTTTGCGGATTACTTAGTGAATAAGCCAGGTGTTTATGGCTTGTTAGGAAGCCAATCTGGCGAAGAAACAGCTTATGGCCATCACCATGAAAAATTCGACATCGAAGAGCGTATTTTAGCGCTAGGTGTTGAAATTGAGGTGAAGTATTTCTTAAGCAGACTTGCTTAAAAATGAACGGAAAAGGGTCGAAAAAGTATTTCGGCCTCTTTTTTATTTAAAAACGTTAAAAAAGGATAATATTTCTTGGAAGGTCATAGGCAAGAAAGAAGCTGTATGCTATAATTCTTTTGTGTCTGAAAATAGAACAGTTGTTTTCCAGAAAGAGATTTTGAAAAGGCGTCGGGAGAGAGTTATGAAACCATTATTAGAACAATTAGAACTAAATGCAAAACAAGATAAAGTCGTTTACCGACACGACTTAATGCCAGAAGAAGAATTGACAGCTACTCTTGTCTGGGAGTATTCAGATAAGTTAGCAGCTTACTTACATGAAACGTATAAAGGAAATAAATCCCCAATCGTAGTTTATGGTCATAAGCATCCGTTTATGTTGGTGTACTTCTTGGCTTGTGTAAAATCAGGTCATGCCTATTGTCCAGTAGATGTAAATACACCGATTGACCGCGTTGAAGATATTATCGCAACCGTTAAGAGTCCAGTCGTGCTCGTAAGTGAAGAAATCTCAGTGAACGCGCCAACGTTGACGGTTCCTGAAGCAAAAGAAGTGATTGCTTCTACGACGAAACGTATTTCAAAAGAGCATTATGTTCAAGGAGAAGATATTTTCTATATTATCTTTACTTCTGGAAGTACAGGGAAGCCAAAAGGAGTTTCTATTACTTACAATAACTTGAACCACTTCTTGGATTGGTACACAGGGTATTACAAAGAGAAAGGCCCACAAGTTTTCCTTGGGCATCCGCCATTCTCGTTTGATTTATCAGTAATGTCACTTTGGCCAGCTCTCTATATGCATGCGCCGCTGGTACAAATTGATAAGGAGCATTTACAAGATTTCAAAGTGTTGTTTAAAACATTAGCGGAATCAAAAGCAACGGTATGGATTTCAACGCCATCGTTTGCGGAAATGTGCTTAGTAGATCCAAGTTTCAACGAAGAACTACTTCCTGAATTAGAGCAGTTCGTTTTCTGCGGGGAAAAGTTATTCAGTACAACCGTTGAAAAATTAATGGAACGATTCCCACGTGCGGAAGTGGTGAATACGTATGGCCCAACAGAATCAACGGTTATGGTAACGTGGATGCCGTTAACAAGAGAATTGTTAGAGAAGTATCCAGATAATTTACCAGTAGGTGTGATTAAGCCTGGGACAACGGTGTTAATTGACGGTCCGGAAAGCGGCGAAATCATTATTTATGGAAATACAGTAGCAAAAGGCTATTATGAAAATCCTGAAATGAATGCAAAACATTTCTTTGAAGTGGATGGTGAGCGTGCTTATCGCACTGGAGATGTGGGACATTTTGACGGAGATTTGTTATTCTGTGAAGGACGAATTGATTTCCAAATTAAATTACATGGCCATCGTATCGAGTTGGAAGATATCGACAATAACTTGTTGAAGAATCCGAAAATTCGTCAGGCCGCAACGGTTCCTTCAATGGCAGATGGAAAAGTAAAATCCATTACTTCATTTGTCGTATATAACGAACCAATTGAAAAACGTTTTGAAACAGTTAAACTCGTGAAAAAAGAATTGGCGCAACATGTGCCGGAATATATGATTCCAAAGAAAGTCGTCTTCTTAGACGAAATGCCGTTGAACAATAACGGTAAAATTGATAAAAAACAATTAAAGGAGCTTGTGTAGTCGATGCATTATTTTGAAGGTCTCTCTTTCTTTATGACGCTAGGAATCGTCTTAATCGTAGCGTTCATACTAAATGTCTTTCAAAAATCTACGTATTATCTATCATTACTATTCTCGTTAGTGATGGTCTATTTCGTGTTTATCAAAACGCCAGACCAACTGTTTGCGCTATTGGGATTTGTAGTGTTAGGGTACATTTTGATGCAGCTAACCTCTAAGTTGAAAGATCGCAAGAAGACGATGTCAATCATGGTGTTGTTAGCAGGATTGCCGTTAATAGTGGTAAAACTATTACCAGTATTTCACGTGAATGGATTTGGCTTTTTAGGAATTTCTTATATGACTTTCAAATTAGTCCAAATCATTATCGAGATGTATGACGGGTTGATTGAAAAGCCGATGTCTGTTCTCGACTATACGCATTTCTTGCTATTCTTCCCGGCGCTTAGTTCTGGGCCGATTGACAGAAGCAGACGCTTTATGGACGATTGGCACAAACAAAGAAGCCGAGCGGAGTACTTAGAACTCGCAGGTACTGGTATTTTTAGGTTAGTTTTAGGGTTGTTCTATAAATTGGTGTTATCCGGAATGGTATTTCAACATATGAATGGGCCGATGGGGAAAGATGTGACCTATCTTATTACGTATATGTATCTATATACCGCGTACTTGTTCTTTGACTTTGCTGGATACAGTTTAATGGCGGTAGGGGCAAGTAATATTCTTGGGGTTGAAACACCAATGAACTTTAATTTCCCGTTTATCAGTATCGACATTAAAGACTTCTGGAATAGATGGCATATTACGCTATCGACATGGCTGAGAGACTTTGTATTCTCGCGTGTTGTAATGCGGTTTATGCGTAAGAAAGTGTTCAAGAAGAGACTGACGACGGCGATGGTGGCCTATATGATTAATATGACCTTCATGGGATTTTGGCATGGAGTTACACCAGGGTACATCATCTACGGTATGTATCACGGGGTGCTGATGGCGTCGTTTGAATGGTATCAAAAGAAATCGAAGTTTTATAAGAAAAATAAGAATAAGACATGGTATAAAATCATAAGTTGGCTCATCACGATGCATCTAGTGATGTTTGGATTCTTGATTTTTTCAGGAAAACCATTATTATGGATAAGTAAATTAATTTCAATGCAATAGGAGGGATTT
>CAUUUT010000067.1:0-4127 GCA_963548485.1 uncultured Streptococcus sp. | reverse complement strand
TTTTTTTACGAATTGTCTTGTTTTTCCAGTTAGTGATAAATAAACGACTTTCACAGATACTCCATTTCTGAATTCGAAATACAAGTAAATGCATTCCAATCTCACTTGAAACTCACGAAACTAATTATATATAGCTCGGAAGTTTTTTGCAACATTTTAACAACATTTTGTATTGTTTTTTTTACAAAACACAAAATATAGTGACTCTATCTACTCACCACCGACATTTAGTGTACGCAAAAAATCAAGTAAAACAATTGACAGAAACTGTCGACGACTGTAGACTAAACCAGTAGAAAGGAGTTTTATTTATGACAGAATTTCAACCAATGAGCCCCTCTGAACGTCAAATTATGCGTGTCTTATGGGCAAACCCAAATAGCACAAGCGGATATATTATTGAGCAACTGCAACGCTCATTTTCATGGAGTGACTCGACGATTAAGACCCTCATTATCCGTTTAACCAAAAAAGGATATATCCAAATCGATAATCGAAAGAAACCATTCCACTACTCGGCGACGATTTCTGAGAAAGCACAACTCGACCAAGAGACCGATGTGCTTCTAGAACAAGTTTGCCATAAACAGAATGGAAATTTATTACATACACTGATTGATAAGGCCACTTTGAGCCAAGATGACATTCAAGAATTAGTGAGTGCCTTAAAAGATAAAGCTACTACCGCCCCTACCACGGTTGCATGTAACTGCCTACCAGGACAATGTAATTGCCATCACCATCACAACTAACATAAAAACCTATTGATTAAAGCCACACTGACTTTAAACAATAGGTTGTTTTTATTTTTAATTATCTCACATCTTAATTTTTAAGATAGTCCTTCGCGTCCTTAAAGAAGCTAGCAATAATCATGACAATAATAATCCCAATTGGAAGTGCCGCTATAATCGCAACAGATTGTAAGTTATACATTGAATTCTCTGAGAAAATCAATGCAATTGGGAATAAGATAAATACAAGCGACCAGAACATGCGGACACGTTTATCACTGCCATGCGTGTGCTCTAATTCTTTGTATGAATAAGCAGAAACCACCAGCGTTAAGGCATCGAATGTTGTTGCATAGAACGCGATCATCGTTACAGCGAGTAATAGCAATCCAATGTTTGTTAACGGCATTGTATCAAAAATCTTCAAAATTGCCCCCGCGTAATCCGCGTTATTACTTAGAATTCCTGTAATATCTACCCCATGTTTTAACTGTTGGGCTAAACCGTAATTTCCAAGAATGATAAACGCCGTAAAGGTTCCTGCGATCCCCCATGCGTATCCACCAAGAACCGTATTCTTCACCGTACGTCCTTTTGAAATACTACCGATGAAGAATGGTGTAGCTACACACCAGACCATCCAATAAGACCAATAGTAAATCGTCCATTTTTGTGGGAAACTTGTTTCACGAAGTGGATCTAGCCATGTTGACATTCCGATGAAGTTTTGGACAAGGTTCCCAATGGCGCTGAATCCTGTTTCTAAAATATAAACTGTTTCGCCACCAAAGAATAAGAAGTATCCTAATAAGGCAAAGAATAAATACGTACAAATCGCCGCTAGTTTAGAGACGGCATCCATTCCAAGCATGACAGTACTTGTATATACAACTGCGATTAATAATAATACCGCAATCGTGATAATTTTCGAATTTTGAATTCCAAACACTTGGCTCATCGCTGCTGAGAGAAGCGGTGTTGCTAGTGAGAAGGTTGTTGCAGTCCCTGCGATTAACGCAAAGATGGCAATCAAGTCAATTGTTTTCCCCATCCAACCGTCAACCTTACTTCCAAGAAGTGGACGACAAGCTTCAGAGAATTTTTGTTTTTCTACTTTACGGTTATGCAACATAAATCCAAAGGCCACCGCAAGCATGATGTAGAAGCCCCATGCGATTGGTCCCCAGTGGAATAATGGAAATGTAGACGCCCATTTTTGAACGCTACCTAGTTCACCAAGATAAGACTCTTGCGCGTATAAGGCCCATTCAATCATCGCGTAGAATACAATATCTGCTGCCATTGTGGACGTAAAGATCATTACACCCCATTTAAAGTTGGAATACTCAACTTTACTATCTTCTCCACCTAGAACGATATGACCGTATTTTGAAAAAGCCACATACACAGTACAAAGGAATACACCCACTGCAAGCATTGCGTAGTAAATACTGAATTGGTCACCTAAGAACCCACGAACACCTTCTAGAACGGCTGAACTGACTTCTGGAAAAGCCATGAAGAGAATTCCTAGCACCACTACTCCAAAGAGTGGAACCAGTGTTGCAACCCAGTCAATCTCATCACGAAGATTTTTCTTTTCTATTTCATTATTCATGGTTAGCCTCCTCTAAAACACTCTTGTAAGAGTCATCTACTGCTACTAATTCTTCAAGGCTATCGATTTCCACGATATCCCCTTCTTGCATTGGATAAATGCCCAGTTCATATTTATCTGGATAACAGAACATCGCCACATCATCCCAGTAAATATCATGATTTTTCTTTTCTTCAAACTCGATTTCAAGATGACGTTTTAACTGTTGACCATCTTCTTTCGTCCAACGAGAGATGCTAAATAACTGCCATCCCTTTTGACCACCTGTACGGCTACAGCTTGTAACGACTCCATTGTCATCCACTTGCATCAACCATTCATCTGTCCCGTTTTCTACTGGAATACACGCATATCCTGAACGTGTAAACTCTGGATGAAGAATTTCACTGTTGTAGATTAATTGGTCTCCATCTAGAATAATCACTTCTTCCAAACGGTCTCTCACTACATAAAGCGAAGAAATATTATTGGCGACATCGAAATATGGGTTTTCGACAATGTTAATTTCTGGATAGTCTGCCTTTAGTTCAGCAAATTTTTCTTTTAGATAACCAACAACCACATAAATCTCATGAATTCCTTGTTCATGTAGTGCTCCAATAACGGTATCAATCATTCTTTTTCCATTTACTTTTACAAGCGGTTTTGGAATGGTGTTTGTAATCGGACGCATTCTAGTCCCTTTACCCGCGGCCATAATAATCGCTCGTTTTACTGTGTTTGTCATTATTTTTCCTCTTTTGCTAATTCTTCTTGCACAATACGGTAGAAATCTTTGGCATAACGGTATTGCATTAAGGAATACTCCCCAAAGTCAACGCCAAGTGTTCGTTTATATTCACACCAGTTACTCCAAAGCATTCCGCTAATCGCCATATACGCATAGATTTTTACGCGTGTCATCTTCTCGCATTTTCCTTCGAAATAAAGGTCGATCAGTGCATCTGCTTCTTTACGACTATATCCTGCATAAATACAGAACATCGCAATATCGATATGCGGGTCTTGCATTCCAGCGTATTCCCAGTCAATTAGACGAATATCGCCTTCTTTTGTAAATAAGAAGTTGTCATACACTGAATCAATATGGCTTAATACAGCTTCTGCCTTATGTTTTGTGACAAAGCTCTTTAGCCCTAATATCTTCTTCTGCATTTCAGCATGGTCTTTATAATAAGAATTTTGTCCATTCCACAAGCTTTGGTAAAACTCAATCTGCTTAAATGGATCAAAAGTATGCTTCACTTTTAATTTTGACTGATGGAACTCACGAAGCTTCGCCATACAACGTTGTAAGTCTTCTTTATTCGTACTATCACAGGAACGCGCTCCTTCAAGATACGCTGTAATCTTATACCCATTCTCTGGATTCATGTACACCACATCATCGCAAATTTGCTTTCCTTCAAGGACACGGTACACATCCGCTTCTTCCTTACGATTGATGAGATGGTCAGTTCCCTCTCCTGGAATACGCATAATGTATTTTTGATCCTTACATGTAAATAGGAAGCTACGATTCGTCATTCCTTTTTTCAACACTTCGATATTGACGATTTCTTCTAAAGAAACATTAAGCGCCTTTGAGATTTGTTGCAGGGCATCTGTTTCTAAGTGCGATGAGGATTTATCGAGTTCACGAAGTTGCTCGTACGTGTTAATTTCAAAAACTGTTGAGTCATCCATTAATTTTGGATACACTGTAAATTTCTTGTTGGCATCTTCAAGTGTTACTTCCCAGAATGACTTCTCGTGTCTTTCTTCTGCAGCAGCAG
>CAUUUT010000066.1:0-4168 GCA_963548485.1 uncultured Streptococcus sp. | reverse complement strand
AAAGAGCGTATTACAAAACTGGAACAGGTAGGTGAAATGCATGAGTAATCCAGTTATTCTTGAAATGAAGGGGATTGTAAAATCGTTTGGGCCTGTTAAAGCCCTAAAAGGTGTAGACTTCGACTTAAGAACAGGTGAAGTACACGCACTAATGGGTGAAAACGGTGCTGGTAAATCAACTTTAATGAAAGTGTTGACCGGTATTTATGGAGCAAACGAAGGAACAATTCACTATAACGGAAAACAAGTAGAATATTCTAAGCCAAAAGAGGCTATGGACGATGGGATTGTAATCGTGCACCAAGAGTTGAATATGATGAACCACTTAACAGTGGCTCAAAACATCTTCATCGGTCGTGAAGAAATTAATCAAGGATTGTTCATTGATGATAATGCCGGAAACAAAAAGGCAAAAGAATTATTCAAATTGTTGAAACTGGATATTAATCCACAAGAAAAAGTGGGAAACTTAACAGTTGGTAAACAACAAATGGTTGAAATTGCGAAAGCGTTGTCAATGGATGCAAAGATTATTGTTTTCGACGAACCAACAGCAGCGTTAACAGAATCAGAAATTAATGAATTATTCGCAATTATTGATGACTTACGTGCTAAAGGTGTAGGAATTATCTATATTTCTCACCGTATGGACGAAATTGCCCGTATTACGGACCGTGTAACGGTTATGAGGGACGGGGAATATGTTGGAACTGTAAATACAAAAGAAACTACGAAAGATGAAATCATCGCAATGATGGTTGGTCGTACTATTTACGAAGATCCGAAAGCGGTTTCTGCAGTGCCAGAAGGGGCACCAGTTGTATTAGAAGTGGAACATTTAAACTCAGGAAGCCACGTAAAAGATGTAAGCTTTGTGCTTCATAAAGGTGAAATCTTAGGGTTCTCTGGATTAATGGGAGCGGGTCGTACAGAAGTAGCTCGTTTACTATTTGGAGCGGATAAGAAAGATAGTGGAACTATTAAAATTAATGGTAAAGAGGTTGATATTAAAAATCCTCAAGATGCTATTAAAGAGGGTATCGGATATCTTTCAGAAGACCGTAAACGTTATGGATGTATCGTTGATATGACCATTGCCAATAACACTGTAATGACGAACTTAGATAAGTACATCAAAGGTGGTTTAATTGATGACGGTGAAATTGTGAAAGTCAGCGATGAATTCGTTAAACAATTAAGAACGAAAACACCATCATCAAAACAACTAGTTCGTAACTTATCAGGTGGTAACCAACAAAAAGTTGTTATTGCAAAATGGCTAGAACAAAATAGCGATATTCTAATTTTTGACGAACCAACTCGAGGAATTGACGTTGGTGCGAAAAGTGAAATTTACTCATTAATGAATGAACTAGTAGCTCAAGGAAAATCAATCATTATGATTTCTTCAGAGCTTACAGAAATTTTACGTATGAGCGATCGTATTGTTGTCATGTGTGAAGGACGTAAAACAGGGGAACTTGATATCAGTCAAGCAACTCAAGAACGTATCCTCGCTTTAGCAACGGATCGATAATCGAAGAGAGGTATTGATATGGAAGAGAAAAAGTCCCTATGGACGAAACTGGTACAATCAGTTGGATTACAAAAATTAATTGCATTAATCGCGTTGATCGTGATTTTCACATTCTTTGCAGTCTCAAGTGAATCGTTCCGTTCGTTTGATACAGCGGTCAGCATTTTAGACGCATCTTATTACATTGGTTTCTTAGCAATTGGGGTAACATTCGTTATTATTACTGGTGGTATTGACTTATCAATCGGTACAGTAATGATGTGTTCTGCCATCATTGGTGGAGTGCTCCATACAAAAATGGGTTGGCCTTTATGGCTAGCATTGTTGGCAATATTAGTGATTGGGGGTGTATTTGGATTATTCAACGGAATTTTAATTGCGAAATTTGGATTACCACCATTCATCGCAACGCTCGGTACAATGATGATTTCTCGTGGTTTGAGTTCAATCATGTCAAACGTACAAAGTGTGACGTTCCCATTACGTGGAACTGGTGAAGGTTGGTACAAAGACTTATTCAGAACGCAAGATAATTTTCCGACCGGGTTGATCGTCTTGATTGTCGTAGCGATTATTGCAGCCATTGTTTTAAACAAAACAAAAATTGGTCGTTATATCTTTGCCATCGGTTCAAATAAAGAAGCTACTAGACTTTCAGGTGTAAACGTTATCAAGTGGGAAGGTATGGCTTATGTCATCAGTGGACTTCTAGCAGGTTTAGCTGGTATCGCATATGCTGCAACATATTCAACAATCCTTCCTGGTACAGGGAACGGTATGGAACTTGATGCCATCGCCGGAGTAGTTGTCGGTGGTACTTCACTTGCCGGTGGGGTTGGTTCAGTTGTTGGTACAATCATCGGGGTATTCATCATGTCTGTCTTGAAGATTGGTTTACCATACATCGACTTACAACCACACTATCAATTATTCATCACAGGTTTCGTTGTAATCGTTGCCGTTTACTCTGATATCTTAATCCGCATGAATAAGAAAAAATAGTTTGATATTGACACAATGAGTTGGGAAGACACCTTCACAGAAGGGTCAAAAAGGACATATAAAGGAGAATAAATCATGAAAAAATCGTTCAAATATGCAATTGCAACTCTAGCTTGTGCTTCTGCTCTATTAGCAGGATGTACTTCAAATAAATCAAATGCTGATGGTGGAAAAACTCAATCAGGCGGCGACTTCAAAGTAGAAGTAATCGCTAAAGGGTTCCAACATGACTTCTGGAAAGCTGTAAACAAAGGGGCTGAAAAAGCAGCTCAAGAATTAGGTGCTAAAATTACTTTCGTAGGACCTCAAAATGAAACAGCAATCGCAGAACAATTGGAGCAATTAAACAACGCGATCAACAAAAATCCAAAAGCAATCGCTTTAGCTGCATTAGATACTGAAGCAGAATTAGATGCGATTAAACAAGCACAATCTAAAAACATTCCTATTATCGGGTTTGACTCAGGGGTTCCAGGAGCACCAGAAGGAGCTATCAAAGCAACTGCATCAACAGACAACCATGCTGCGGGTGGTAACGCTGCTGAACACTTATTCAAATTACTTGAAAGCAAAGTCGGAGACAAGAAAGTTCGTATCGGGGTTGTTTCTCAAGAAGTTAACTCACTTTCAATCACTCAAAGAACAAAAGGTTTCATTGATAAAATGGTTGAATTGTTAAACAAAAAAGGCATTAAAACTGCTGTAACTGGACATGACAAATTCAAAAACGATGTAGCTGAAGCTGATGCTAAAGTTGTTATTGAAGTTCGTGTTCCAGCTCAAGTAGACGATGCTGCAGGTAAAACTGAAGCTTCTACAGTTCTTGAAAAAGAAGACACTATCGCAATTTATGGTTCTAACGAATTTGCTGCTAAAGCAATCATCAACGCTAACGGCGGTTTCAAAGAATCTAAACTTGGTGCAGACAAGATCTTAGCTGTTGGTTTCGACTCAGGTGCATTACAACAAGATGCTATCCGTAAAGGAATCTTCGTTGGTTCTGTAACTCAAGACCCAGTTCAAATTGGTTACCAAGCTGTTAAATTAGCAATCCAAGCAGCTAAAGGTGAAACAGTTAAAGACGTGGATACTGGTTCTAAATGGTATGACGCTAAGAACATCGATAGCGAAGAAATCAAAGCTTTACTATACGAATAAAAAATAGGGATTAGTAATGGAGGAGAAAACATGAGCTTGATTAAATTATTAGCCATTGATTTAGGCGCAAGTTCAGGACGTGTTATGCAGGCGATTTATGACGGGCACTCCCTCCAATTATCAGAGGTTCATCGGTTCAAAAACGAACCGGTGAATCTTAATGATGGTTTGTATTGGAATTTGTTGCACTTGTTTGGAGAAATTAAGCAAGGAATCAAGAAGGCTTCCAAAGATTCGATTCCGATTCGTTCCATCTCTGTTGATACATGGGGAGTAGACTATGCCTATCTAGATCAAAATGGAGATTTGCTCTATCAACCACATTGTTACAGAGATAATCGAATGGGTCGATACGAGGAGTCATTTTATAACGCTATCTCGAAGAAAGAATTATTCCAAAAAACAGGTGTGCAGCCTGCAACCATTAATACGGTCTTACAAATCTATTCAGATTTGCAAGAAAAACCACAA
>CAUUUT010000065.1:0-4223 GCA_963548485.1 uncultured Streptococcus sp. | reverse complement strand
GTCGTCTACTTCAACCGCTGATTCTTGGTTCATCATTGAAGATGCATCCAGTAACAATTTTAGTGATTTTACTAGCTGCCGGAAAAATGTTTGGACTAACAGGATTGTTAATTGCAGTACCTGTTTATGCAGTAGTTAAAGTATTTGTAACTCACTTCTTTGCATGGTATAAAGAATATTCTGGTTTGTATTACACGCCAGAAGAGACAGTTGAAGAAACCGTCGAAGTCGTTATCACTGAAGAAAATTAAAACCAAATCTCTCTTACAAAACGTAATGTTTAGTAAGGGAGGTTTTTTTATGCTGTATTTGTGTATGGGTATATTAGGTGCAATTATCGGTAGTTTTATAAATGTAGTCAGCGTGAGAGGGACTAAAGGGGAAGATTTTGTACATGGAAGATCGTACTGCCCACATTGCCGTCATTTGTTATGTGCTTTTGACTTGTTCCCCATCCTATCGTATTTATTTTTACGAGGGAAGTGTAGATATTGTAAGCAACCAATCCAAATACGATACTTCTTAGTAGAAATTATTTTTTTCGTGTTGTTTTTTCTAGTAGCTTACTTAAAGTCCCCCGTAGACATAGTGGGATACTTTTTTTGCACAATAAGTATGCTAATCGCACTGATGGATATGGATTCATTTGAAGTAGATTTGCGCTTGTTATTCATTTTAGCAATCATTGGTTTTTATACCAGAATGAATGCTGTCGAAGAAGTTATTTTATCTATGATGATGGGACTCGTATTGTACAGTACGGTTTATGGTGTTGGAAAATGGATTTGGAAAGAGGAAGTCTTTGGAATCGGAGATGTATACTATTTAACAGCCTTAGGTCCTTTCTTCTCACTAAGTCAAATTCTCTTTATCGGCCTCTTTTCCTTTGTTATTGGTGGGGGAGTGGTGATTAGTTGGATGCTTCTATTTAATAGAAATAAGTTGCATATAAAAATTCCGTTTGCTCCTTTTATTAGTATGAGCGCTCTATTGACTTTTTTATTTTCAATTCAATGGATTTAATTTTAATGAAAAGAGATAATCTATGAGAGAACTATAAATACGTCATTTTGTTCCTGTTTCGTATACAAATGTTTACAATATATGGAAAAACTTTAACAGAATAGTAGATGATTGTGTATTATAGTCGCTATATTGGAAGAGAATAGAGGGAATATATGAAGCAGTTTGTAGACAAATTAAAAAGTTTAAGTTTAATCAATCGAATTATTATCGGTGTGTTGCAAGATTTTTGTGAGACAGCATTGAACTCTTCAACAGACGTATTATTTACGGCTGCAGCAGAATTTGCGCAATGGAAAAAAGAAGGACGTCCAATTTCTGTTTATCCTAATGCAAAGTAATTTTTAGAGAAAAAAATAACCCGTGTAACATTTTTTGTTACACGGGTCTTATTATTTATACATTCTTTGAACGTTGACGGTCTGCAGCTGCTTCGATGATACGGTCAGCCAAGTGTTGGTTTCTGACTAAGATTGGACCGTGGAAGTATGAGCAAAATACATTTTTATAATGACATCCTTCGACATGATCTTCTTCGTTGTTTCCGTATCCCTTTACAACTTTACCGAGTGGCTTCATATTTTTACCAAGATACGTTCTACCGATATGGTTTTCGTATCCTAAATAGGTTTCACCAAATTCTTCATTGAAGATTTCAATATCGCCAATTAAGCGATTTGGGAATTGTCCATTGGTACAAACATCAATAGCGCTAATACCGTTTAGGCGTTCTCCGTTTGCATTCACATAGTAGCGACCAAGTAATTGGAATCCACCACAAATCGCGACGACAACACCATTATCTTCGATATATTGGATGAGGGCATCTTTTTTATTTTGTAGGTCTTTAGCAACAACGGTTTGTTCGTAGTCTTGACCGCCGCCAAACATCACAATATCAAAGTCTTCAGCATTAAAATCTTCTTCTAAACTAATTAAAGTAGTTTCCACTTCGTAGCCTAATTTTTTCGCACGGTGTTGCAACATGAGTAAATTCCCATTGTCACCATACGTATTCATTAAGTTCCCATATAAATGACAGATTCTTAATTTCATCCGTTCATCCCTTCCTTAAGGTATCCTTCTTTGGCAAAGTCTTTACGTAAGTCGAGTAGAGCAGTATACGTTGCTAGTACATTAACTTTCTTCGTTGGCGCTTTGCGAATCCAATCGATTAATTCTGCATTTGTTTTGAAGACTTTCATGTTTTCAAAACCTGCAACTTCCATACGAACACCAAGGTCTTCAACACGGATCCCGCTAATGGCAGTGTCTTTAGCATTCAAGGCATGTAGACCTTCGAAATCTCCGTCCCAAATCCAGCTGACATCTTGACCATCGGCAGGGTTGTCATTTAAAAGAACTCCTAAACTAAAGTCTTCTTTTTCGTAAGATAATAATTGGACGATTTGGTTAAATCCAACTGGGTTTTTAATTAAGTTCAACATCACTTCTTTATCTTCAACGTCAAACGTTTCTTGACGACCAAAGACGCGTTGTGCTTTAGAGAACCCTTCTTGGATTTCTTCAGTTGAAAGACCGAAGAATTTTGCAGCGGAGTAGGCTGCTAACGCATTGTAAATATTGTAAAGTCCAGCAATTGGAATTTGGAAAGTTGTACCGTCAATATCAAATGAAGAACCTGTTAGAGATAATTCATTTAGTGCTGTGACTGCATAATTCAACTCAGGACGTTTGAAATCACATTTTGGACAATAGTATTTTCCAAGGTTGCTATAAGTAATGCTCTTATAGTGCAAGATCGATTGGCAATGAGGGCAAAGAACGCCATCAGTATTGTAGTGCGCCATCATTTCACTATCTTCAGTATGGTTAAATCCGAAATATTCACGAGGATTTGGAGTGTCCACACTATTAAAAATAGGAGCGTCCCCATTTGCTAAAATAGTTGCATTTGGTGCAAAAGCAGCACCCTCCAGCATTAATTGATAGGTTGTATAAATTTCTCCAAAACGATCCATTTGGTCACGGAAAATATTCGTGAAGACAAATAGTTTTGGTTCGATATATGGAGTAATGTGACGAATCGTCGCTTCATCCACTTCAAGAACAGCGATATTCTTCTCACCAGCTTTTGGTGAGTGGTTTAAAAACGTTGAAACAATCCCTTGAGTTAAATTAGCTCCAGTAGGGTTTGTTAAAATATTTGGATATTTTTGTTTTAACAATTGAACAATCAGTGAAGTTGTTAAAGTTTTCCCGTTTGTTCCACTGACGATGATGACATCGTAGTTCTCAGCTAATGATTTTAAAATGTTTGGATCGATAGCGTGTGCCACTTTCCCTGGCATGCTGCTACCGCCTTTTGTAAAAGTCTTCAGAGCCCAGCGAGTAAATTTACCAGCTCCTAATGCAACTTGTGTTCTAAGATTCAATTGAGACGATCCTTTCCATTAAGATTCTTCACTATTGTAGCATATTTTCATGAAAAGTGGTTTATAAAAACGTTTTTAAAATTTTATTAAAATTGTTTGTGGAAAATCGCCTGAAATAACGGTTTTTCTTTGCACAAATGTACTCATTTATCGTAAGATATTAAAGGTATAGTTTAGCAATTGGAGGGATAAATGTGGCACAATTGTTTTTTAAATATGGTGCAATGAATAGTGGAAAATCAATCGAAATTTTAAAGGTTGCACATAATTATGAAGAACAAGACAAACCGGTTTTATTATTTACGAGTGCAATCGATGATCGTGACCAAGTAGGGTATGTATCCAGTCGTATTGGAGTAAGACGTGAAGCAATTCCGATTTTTGAAGACACACCTATTTACGAAATTGTCGAAGGTCAAGCTGTGAAACCTTATTGTATTTTGATTGATGAATCTCAATTTTTATCAAAACACCACATTCTTGAGCTCGCTCGAATTGTTGACCAATTAAATATTCCAGTAATGGCATTTGGCTTAAAGAATGATTTCCAAAACGAATTATTCGAAGGCTCTAAATACTTATTACTTTATGCTGATAAAATCGAAGAAATTAAAACGATTTGTTGGTATTGTCATAAGAAAGCAAGTATGAATATGCGTGTCGTGGATGGCGTTCCAGTATATACAGGGGAACAAATTCAAATTGGAGGCAATGATGCCTATTACCCAGTTTGTCGTTATCACTATAATCATCCTGGTGAAGAACGCTTATAAGAGAAGATAAAGGAGAAAAGTATGTTTGATC
>CAUUUT010000064.1:0-4256 GCA_963548485.1 uncultured Streptococcus sp. | reverse complement strand
AGTAACGCAAGGGACTTGGAACAAGTCGTGCGGATACTACGGGAAGTGGACGTCAGTCCTGTGAGCCCGAGTTCAACTATGAAAAAAGTTATATACAAATCAATAAAACTCCTTCGGAGTTGTTATTGTGGCAAGAATAGTAGGATATCGGCTTGAGTCTAAGGTCTCAAGCCTACCAAGCTTCAAAGGGAGAGTAGCGAGTAATCGCAACTCTCCCTAATTCACATTGGTTATAATTCCCTACTATTGCCACAATAACTCCGAGGGGTTTTATTTGATTTGAGCTATTTTTCTAGTAACCTTCTGTGAAAAAAAGAACCAGCTATTACGAATTCAATCGTAATAGCTGGTTTGTTTATTTTCTTACTCGTTTTAGTGCTTCTTTGAAGAGTGGGTAAACGATTGGAACGGCGACTACTGTGAAAATGGCTGACCCAAATGTTCCTGTAATTTTATTGATAGCTTGAATGAATGCAGGTTCTAATGCGAGACCACCGACAATCATTCCTCGTAGGAATGTGTATTTAATAATATTGACGATGATTTTTACGATAGCAGCAATAACACCGACTGTGATAATGTTCGCGATTTTGTCATCCTTTTTCATCGCTTTTTCGTATACAAGATGAATCACATAGCAGACGATTAATGATTCAAGAATCGTTTGCCAAGCAACATTGGCGTAATTATTAAGGATATCGAAGAGCCCAAGACCGATTGAAGCGGCTATTGCTCCTTGTTTTGTTCCAAAAAGTAAGCATCCGATTACTACAAGCGCGTTCCCAAAATGAACGAACTGTGTTGTGAATGGCATTGGGATTCTAAAGACGCTAACTCCCAAATAAATTAAAGCTGCGAATAAGCTTGTTTGAACTAAATCTCTTAAATCTGTATTTTTCATAATGACACCTCAGTAGTAAATTTTGTAGTAAGCATTCCAAGTTTTCTCTCGATTGGAAGGCCGAATGGAATTTGTTCTGGTTGTTGGTTGCTTAATTGAAGCACTTCGTCGATAAATCGCAATGTAAAGGATAGTGCGTCTTCTATAGGCATTCCTTGTAGAATGCATGCAGTCGTTAAAGCGGCAAGGGTATCGCCTGTTCCATAAAAATGATGCGGATACTTTGTTTTGTAGAAATCAAAGAATGAATCCGTCTCTTTGGTATACAGTTGAACACCCGTGAACTCTTCGATATCCGGGCAACCCGTAATGATGACGTACTTGGGCCCAAGTAGAGCTAGTTTCTTGGCTAGTTCCCTTGTAAAGTCCATCGTGATTTTTCCAGTAGGATACGTTGTTTCGGTTAATAAGCAAGCTTCCGTAATGTTTGGATAAATCACTTGAGTATGTTGAATGAGTTTTCTCATTGCCTCAACGTGTTCTGGAGTAAAACCACTATATAGATTTCCGTTATCCGCCATAATCGGATCGACAAAAACTTGTGTAGATTTAGGCAGGTTTTCAATAGTATCAATCATTAATTCAATTTGTTCCGCATTTCGAAAATATCCCGTTAAAACAGCATCTGGATTTAATTCCAATTCTCTCCATTGGTTTAAAGATTGCTTCATAAACGCTGTTTGCTCTGCAATGGCGATATTTTTGAATCCGCCTGTATGAGATGAAAGGAGCACCGTAGGTAGGAGCATCGTTTCAATTTGACAACAAGCAAAAATCGGGATAGCGGGGGCGAGTGCGACTTTGCCAATTCCAGGCAAGTCGTTTACTAATAATATTTTTTTCATGTCTATTCCTCAAATTTCAATGTATCTGTATTGTAAAACGGGACAGGTGAGGATACAATAGGGATGAAAGTAATCTGTACCGGTACAAAAAGAGGTGTGTCATGTATCAATATCAACAATTAGCGCAACTATTAAAAAATGAAATTTTAAATGGAAACTTGCAAAAGGGAGATAAGCTCCCTTCGATTCGTGACTTAGTAGAACAGTATGGGGTCAATAAAGATACGGTGCAACGAGCACTTCGTAGTTTAAAGGAAGAAAGTTTTATTTATGCGGTTAACAAGAGTGGTTATTACGTGCTGAAAAATTCAGAGGGAAAAGAACGCGAGGAAGATTATTCACAACTTCCGATTGAAGATTTGCGTATCTGTTTTAATCAATCGCTTGCTAGTGCGCATGATTTAAAACTAACTAGCAAAGAACAAGCTTCTGGAATGGATGAATTAATTGAGGCACTGATGCCTATTTTAGAAGAATACGGAGTATATGCTACGAGGGAACAACTAGTCATAACGACTGGAACTCAACAAGCTCTCTATATTTTACTGCAGTTGATTCAAGGGAAAAAGGTGTTGCTCGAACAGCCGACTTATGCGCGGATGAATGAATTGGTGAAGCATTTGAATATTCCGTACGAAACGATTGAACGGCAGATGGATGGTGAAGTTGATTTAAACCGATTAGAGGAATTATTTGCGAGCGGAGAGATTTCGCTATTTTATACGATTTCCCGGTTCCATAATCCACTTGGTGGAAGTTATAGTGAAGCCACAAAGAAAAAAATTGTGGAACTTGCAAGCAAGTACTCGGTGTATATTATCGAAGATGACTATATGGCAGATTTTGTCGAGGGAAATGCGACGCCGCTTCATTATTATGATATGGATGGACATGTTATTTACGTCAAATCGTTCTCGTCAATTTTATTCTCAGCTTTAAAAATTGGAATTGTAGTATTGCCAAAAGAGTTAGTGGAGCCTTTTGCGATGCGAAAGCTATGGATGGATTACGATTCGAATGTGATGATGCAAAAGACATTTACGCTATTTATTGAAAATGGAATGTTTGCGAAACATCGTAAAGCGATGGTAGAAGATTATAGCCAAAAAAGTAAGCATGCTAAGAGTTGGCTACTATCAATGGGAATCAAAGAAGGAATTCTTCACGGAACTCAATTGGTGTTTAAGAGAACTCCCGCAATGGAAGAACAACTACAAGTGATAAACCTGAAAGCAAAATCGCTTGATGATTACTTTATCTCGAAAAATGCGTCGTCGTTGGAACGGTTGGATTTGGCTAAAATCCGCGAAAGTTAGGTAAAAAGAAAGGTTAACAATTTATCTAAAAAATTTGCAAAACTCATACTTATTTGGTATAGTAACTACAACAATAATCAATCTCTATAAGGGAGTAACTGGCAACCAATCGTTGCGATAATATCAACAGCAAGCGAATTCTCGCTGGTATTATCTTTAACAGTGAGACTTATGTTTATTATCAATAGGATGATGGGCATAAGTCTCTCTTTTTATAGAAAAAGAAAAGGAGTGTATTTTGTTGGAACAACAAACAAAACCCGTATATTTGCAGTCTGTAGAAGATGTATTTAAAGAAGTACAATCAAGTCCTTCTGGTTTAAGCTCACAAGAAGCTGCTTCAAGACTAGAAAAATACGGTGCAAACACGTTACAAGAAGGAAAGAAAAAATCACTATTAGAAAAATTCGTGGATCAATTTAAAGACTTCATGATTTTAGTACTTTTAGTGGCGGCAGTTGTTTCTATGTTTGCTCACCAAGGCGAACCAGACCCAACGGATGCAATTATCATCTTAGCGGTAGTATTGCTTAACGCAGTTCTAGGGGTCTTCCAAGAGTCTAAAGCCGAGGAAGCAATCGAAGCATTGAAGAAAATGGCTTCACCTGTGGCAAGTGTTTTACGTGATGGACATGTGGAACATATTAAAGGGGAAGACATCGTAGTAGGTGACGTTGTTATCCTTGAAGCTGGGGATGTCGTACCAGCGGATATGCGTTTATTCGAAGTGAATACAGTGAAAATTGAAGAGTCAGCTTTAACAGGGGAGTCCGTTCCGGTTGATAAAGACTTAGTCATTCCTACAGGAGACGAAGTGGGAATTGGAGACCGTACAAATATGGCGTTCTCAAGTACAAACGTAACTTACGGCCGTGCTGTTGGTGTAGTTACAAGTACTGGTATGAATACAGAAGTTGGTAAAATTGCCGACATGTTAGCAAACACTGAAGAAGGTAAAACACCGCTTCAAGAAAACCAAGACGCTCTTGGTAAATGGCTAACAATCATGATCTTAGTGATTGCCGTGATTATTTTCGTGGTAGGGATGCTAAGAGGAAATGAATGGACTCATATGTTATTAACAGCGATTGCGATTGCCGTTGCTGCGATTCCAGAAGGGTTACCTGCCATTTCGACTATTATCCTTGCATTAGGAACTCAAAAAATGGCGCAACGTAACGCGCTTGTTCGTAA
>CAUUUT010000063.1:0-4318 GCA_963548485.1 uncultured Streptococcus sp. | reverse complement strand
AAAATATCAACTTCGAAATCGAAAAAGGAAAATTCTATACATTACTAGGGCCTTCGGGATGCGGTAAAACAACAATCTTGCGTATCATTGCTGGATTTACAGATGTATCAAACGGAAAAGTGACGTTAAACGGGCAAGACGTTACTAACCTTCCACCAAACAAACGTAAAGTGAACACTGTTTTCCAAGACTACGCATTATTCCCACATATGAACGTATTCGAAAACATCGCGTTTGGATTACGCTTAAAGAAAACTCCAGAAAATATCATTAAAGAAAAAGTCGCAGATGCTTTAAAAATGGTGCAATTATCTGGATACGAAAACCGTGAAATCTCACAAATGTCTGGTGGACAACAACAACGTGTGGCCATCGCCCGCGCGCTTGTGAATGAACCAGAAGTACTACTACTTGATGAACCATTGTCAGCATTAGACTTAAAACTTCGTACAGACATGCAATATGAACTTCGTGAATTGCAACAACGTTTAGGAATCACATTTATCTTCGTAACGCATGATCAAGAAGAAGCGTTAGCGATGAGTGATGAAATCTTCGTTATGAGCAAAGGGGAAATCGTTCAATCGGGAACGCCAGTAGATATTTACGACGAACCAATCAACCGTTTCGTTGCGGACTTTATCGGTGAAAGTAATATCGTTGATGGGGTTATGAAGGAAGACTACCTTGTAGAATTCGTTGGTAAAGAATTCGAGTGTGCCGATGCCGGAATGCGTACAAACGAAAAAGTTGAAATCGTGATTCGTCCAGAAGACTTATCGTTAACATCTATCGAAAATGGAAAATTAACAGTTGAAGTGGACACTCAATTATTCCGCGGAGTTCACTACGAAATCATCTGCTATGACGAAAATGGCAACGAATGGATGATTCACTCCACTCGTAAAGCAGAAGTAGGATCAAAAGTGGGCTTATACTTCGAACCACACGACATCCACGTAATGCGTTTTGGAGAAAGTGAAGAAGACTTCGACGCTCGTTTAGAAAGCTACGAAGACGAGGTAGAAGAAAATGACTAAACAATCCCGTTTCTTATTTTCCATTCCATACTTTATCTGGTTGTTATTATTCGTAGTAACGCCACTTGGAATGATTTTCTATAAATCATTCTTCGACATCAATGGTCAAGTAACGCTTGGAAACTATACAAACTATTTCGCGTCAGGAAACTACTTAGAAATGACATTCAACTCAGTGTGGTATGCCTTTCTAGTAACACTCGTAACGCTACTCGTGAGTTATCCAACGGCACTTTTCCTTAGTCGTTCAAAACATAAACAACTATGGCTTTTATTAATCATATTGCCGACATGGGTAAACTTACTGTTAAAAGCCTATGCATTTATTGGAATTTTTAGCCAAACAGGAACAGTGAACAACTTCCTTTCATTATTTGGATTGGCACCACAAGAATTTCTATTTACTGACTTCAGTTTCTTAACGGTAGCAGCGTATATCGAATTACCATTTATGATTTTGCCAATCTTCAACTCTATCGAAGAGTTGCCAGGTTCACTCATTGCGGCAAGCCGCGACCTTGGGGCAACAAAATGGGATACGTTTAGACGTGTCATCGTTCCATTATCGATGAACGGGGTGCGCAGTGGAGTACAAGCCGTATTTATTCCATCGCTCTCACTCTTCATGTTGACTCGTTTAATTGGAGGAAACCGCGTGATTACACTTGGTACAGCGGTTGAGCAACATTTCTTAGTTACGCAAAACTGGGGAATGGGTTCTACAATCGGGGTTGTATTGATTGTAGCAATGATTATTTTAATGTTTATTACAAGAGACCGTAGAAAAGGAGGCGTATCCGAATGAAATTAGAAAATAATAGTAAGTGGAGTAATTTTTACTTAGTGTTTGTATTTGTAGTCTTATATGCGCCTATTTTCTACTTGATTTTTTACTCATTTAACAGTGCTGGTAGTATGAACGGATTCGAGAGTTTTACACTGGACCACTATAAAGCCGTTCTTGCCGACACACGTTTAATCGGAATTGTGTTAGATACATTAATTCTTGCACTCTTATCTTCTTTAATCGCGACAGTGATTGGAACACTTGGAGCCATCATGATCCATTACATCCGTTCAAACCATCGCAAACAAGTATTATTAGGCTTTAACAACATTTTGATGGTATCGCCAGACGTTATCATCGGTGCCAGCCTTTTAATTCTCTTCACTGTGGTTGGATTCAAACTCGGGTTTATGTCGGTATTACTTGCGCATATCGCGTTTAACATTCCAATCGTTGTACTGATGGTTTTACCAAAATTATCAGAAATGAACCCATCGATGATTACAGCGGCTCGTGACTTAGGAGCAACAAGCTCACAAGTATTAACACGCATTGTTTTACCAGCGATTACACCAGGAATTCTAAGTGGATTCTTTATGGCATTTACGTATTCATTAGACGACTTCGCCGTGACATTCTTCGTAACAGGAAATGGATTCTCAACGATTGCCGTTGAAATCTACTCACGTGCGCGCCAAGGAATCAGCTTAGAAATCAATGCCTTAAGTACATTGATGTTCCTATTCTCATTATCACTCGTGATTGGATATTACTTCATTCAAAAATTCCAACAAAAACGATTGAATGGGAAGGCTTCGGAGAGTGACTTGTTGAAAGGAGTCACACTATGAAGCGACTAACGATGTTAATCGGGACGATCGTAGTATCTTGTCTAGTGTTGTTTGGAATCCGAAAGAATTTTGAAACAGCAGCGGCAGGAGACCCTCAAACAATTATCGTATATAACTGGGGAGACTATATCGACCCAGAACTTATTACACAATTTGAGCAAGAAACAGGTTATAAAGTCATTTATGAAACGTTCGATTCAAACGAAGCCATGCTAACAAAAATTAAGCAAGGTGGAACGAACTACGATATCGCCATTCCAAGTGAGTATACAATCCATAAAATGGTCGAAGAAAACTTACTTGAAAAATTAGATTATTCAAAAATCAAAGGGATGGAACATATCGATCCACGTTTCTTACATCAATCCTTTGACCCTGATAATTCATACAGCATTCCTTATTTCTGGGGAACTCTAGGAATTGTTTATAATAAGAAAGTTTATCCAGAAGGAATGATTAGCGAGTGGCGCGATTTATGGAATGCGGATTTAAAGGATTCCATTCTATTTATTGACGGAGCTCGTGAAATGATGGGGATTGCTTTACAAACACAAGGCTATTCTCTTAATGAAAAAGACGAAGCCATTGTTAAAGACGCTGGGAAATTCTTGAAGACATTGATGCCAAATGCAAAAGCGATTATCGCTGATGAAATGAAGACATACATGATTCAAGGAGAGGCCAACATAGCCGTCACTTTCTCAGGGGAAGCTTCTAAAATGTTGAGTGAGAATGAAGATTTAGCCTACGTGGTTCCAAGCGAAGGAACGAACTTGTGGTTTGATAATATCGTTATTCCAAAAACGGTTGGTAACAAGGAAGGCGCGTATGCGTTTATCAATTTCATGTTGCGTCCGGAAATCGCAGCGAAGAATGCTCAGTATGTTGGTTATGCAACGCCAAACAAGGATGCGATAGCGCTCTTACCAGAAGACATTACTTCGGATGAGAGCTTCTATCCGAGTGAGGAAGCGATGGAAAAAATGGAGGTTTACGAGAATTTAGGAACCGACCTATTATCGCTTTACAACGACCTCTTTTTAGAAGCCAAGATTTTTAGAAACTAAGAAAAGTCGAGACACGCTCTCGGCTTTTTTTGTGCAAAAAAAATGAATGAAGGAACTTCGTTCCTTTGAAATTCGGGTGCAGAAAACAAAGAAGAGGAGATTGGATAAGGTTCAATTCGCCTTTAAATCCTACGGATATCTTCATAGTAGTGATAGTGGCTGTACCGTGTTGAGCCTGTCGTCTCAACTACTACCGAGCTTCAAAGTGACTCTAGGAAATAAATTTCCAGAGTCACTAATTCACATCGGTTACAACCGCCACTATTCCTACTATAGAATCCGTGGATTTTAGGCTCATTGAGCTTATTGATAAATGACCCTTCATTTATTTTGCCGAATTTCAAAGCAACGAAGATTATTTTGAAAAAAGGAGAGTGTGCGGACTTTTAGTGTTCTTCTTCTGAAAAGAGGAAGTTGTAAAGAGGAATAGGTCTTAGGGACGGCTAGGGGAACAGGGAGAGTGCTGAGACGTGTGCTAGGATGATGATTGTGCTAATAAAAAAGCCCTCGTCCGATTGGTGTACTGACCCCAAAAAGTTAGACAATTAATTTAAGCAAAGGATTTAGTTCTGT
>CAUUUT010000062.1:0-4400 GCA_963548485.1 uncultured Streptococcus sp. | reverse complement strand
TACGATTGTCAATTCGTGTTAATAAAATATTTGGCATTACTAGCTCTCCTTTCATCAAAAGCTAAATTTATTATACCGAATTACCTGTAATTTTGGAAGCGTTTTATTAAAACTTTTTTAATAATTTCTTCAATTTTATATTTTTTATGTTCTAGTTATGTAAAACATTATATAATCAGCGTTTTTAACCAGTCTAATTGTCTTGTAAATATTGATATTGTGAATAAGTTTTTTAAAGTTTCTTCACAAGTTGACCGAAATATTCTTATACAAAAAAGGAGCTTAGATTCTAAGCTCCTTTGAATTTCTATTTTGATTTTCCGATAATCGCACTTGTTCCACTAATCGTCACAATAACACCGAAAAGAACGATAATCATTCGATTCAACATTTCACCAGAAACAAAGAAGCTTCCAGCGATAATAACCAAACCTGCTAGACTAATCAATAAGGTTTTGGCAAGCGAACCTTGTTGCTCGTTTTCCTGTGCTCGTTCAAGTTCTCCTTCTTGGACTCCCTTTTTGACAATATATTTTGGGAGGATACTTTTCAGATACGCTACTGTCGACAGCGCATAAAATAAAGCACCTACAAAAACACATAGTAATACATCTGCTGGAAAGAAACTATAAAAAATAGCTCCTAGTGCAAACGCAATGACAAAACGATGTCTAAAGGCATTAAAAGTGACTAAATCATCTGTAGGAATATGATAAATCGTCTGTAGGAATGGAAGATAGAAATAATCTTTCCCATCTTTTCCAGTGTAAAATTCTCCAAAAAAAGATTGCATACCTTCACCGATTATAAGACTTCTGAAATCGCAAAACGAGATACTGTAATCACGACGCCTCTTGCAATTTCTACATCCACTTTCTCTTCATCCATTTTTTTAATAGTGCCGTATAAACCATTAGCACAGATAACACGTTTGCCAACTTGTAAATTGGCATGTAATTTTTCGAAATATTGTTGTTGACGTTTCATATTTTTTCTTGAAAAGAAATAATATACTCCCAAAATCACTACAACAAAAACAATAAAAGTAAGCGAACTAACTAAAATAATATTGGCAGTCATTAGATTCCATCCTCATCTTCATCAATATCGTTTTGCTGAATCGTCGGAAGACTCACATGCTGAATAGCATCTTTCCCTGCTAATAAGCTTTGTGTCACCACATCTTGAGCGCTAGACGCAAATTCACGTAACATTGCAATTTCAATCAACATTGGTAAGTTTGTTCCCACGACTACTTCCACGTTTTCAAAATCTACAGAGGCTAACATTGCTGCCTTAAACGGACTTCCTCCTAAGAGATCAGCAAACACAACAATTCCTTCTGTTTCTTGTTGCAATTCTGCCATTGCTTTTCGTAAATTTGTTTCAAGAGCATCCATTGGATCACTTTCTAAAAATGGCACCACTTTAAAAGCTGCTTGCTTTCCTGCAATCATTTCTAAAGCTTGGCCTACCCCAACGGCAAATTGTCCATGCCCTGTAAGAATTAACCCTATCATTCCATTTCCTCCTAAGTTCTTCATACCTTAATACTAGACTAGGTTTGTTCAAATTTCAAGCACAAATTAATGCGTTTTCATAAATTTCCACCAAAATAAAACATGGAGCATTGTCGTTTTACTGGGGGGTGACAATGCTCCACGTTTAAAAGCTATACGAATGTATTTATTTTACCGATTAGAACAATTCTTTGTAGAAAGCAATTGTTTCTTCTAATGTTGGCATGAATGGGTTACCAGGTGCACAAGCATCGATCAACGCATTCTTAGATAGATATTCGAAGTCGAAGTCTTTTTCTTCGATTCCTAATTCAGTTAATTTCTTAGGAATACCAACTGTTTCAGAAAGAGTTTCGATTTCTTTGATTGCATATGCTGCGCATTCTTCATCAGATTTACCTTCAGTTTGTAAACCTAAAGCTTTTGCAACATCACGGAATGCAGCTGGAACACGTTTTGCATTTTCGCGTTCGATTACTGGTAATAACATAGCACAGCATACACCGTGTGGAAGTTTGTAAACAGCACCTAATTGGTGAGCCATTGAGTGAACATATCCTAGTCCAGCGTTGTTGAATGACATACCGCCTAAGAAGATTGCGTTCACCATACCTTCACGAGCTTCGATGTCATGACCGTCTTTAACAGCACGTGGTAAGTATTCTTTAATTAATTCAATTGCTCCAATTGATAATTTCTTAGTAACGCCGTAAGCACCTGGAGTTACTAAAGCTTCAACCGCGTGAGTTAAAGCATCCATACCTGTTGCTGCTGTTAATGCTGCTGGTTTAGATACCATTAATTCAGGGTCGTTTACTGAGATTAAAGCTAGGCTGTTTTTATCAACCATTACCATTTTAACTTTTCTTTCTTCGTCTGTAATTACATAGTTGATTGTAATTTCAGCTGAAGTACCAGCAGTTGTATTGATAGCAACAACTGGCAAGCCTTTTTTAGCAGATTTGTGTAATCCTTCGTAGTCTTGTGGTTTTCCACCATTTGTTGCAATTACTGAAATACAGCTTGCACAGTCTTGAGGTGAACCTCCACCTAAGCTAATGATGAAGTCACAGTTGTTTTCTTTAACTGCAGCAACCCCATCGTTAACATTTTTACAAGTTGGGTTTGGTTCTACATCAGAGTATATAACGAAATCCACGCCTGCTTCTTTTAAAGGTCCTGTCACTTTAGGAAGAATATCACTTGATTCGATAAATTTATCCGTTACTAAAAGAGCTTTATGATATCCTAGATCTTTTACGTAAGGTCCAATTTCTTTAACGACTCCTCTTCCGATTAAGTTAATAGCTGGTACATAAAATGTTGACATAATTTTTCTCTCCTAACTAGTAAGTAAGTTTATAAAACACCTTTTTTCAAGATGATGTTACCATATAAGGCACTTTCTCCCGTTTGGATCACAAGATAAGCGTCTTTTGCTTGTTCGTAAAATTCAAATCGTTCGAACTCTTTAATCGCTGCTCCTGGGTGATTTTCTTCTAAGAGACGTTTATATTCGTCCCAAATCACTGGAACTGTTGGATCTCCCGGAACGACTTGCATTAGTCCTGCTTGATATGAACTATAAGTATCTAATGGTAATACTTGTAAAATTGCTTCTAAAGCTACAGGAACACCATGACCATCCATACGAATCACTCGTTGCCCGATGCGATGAGCTGGGAAGTTTGCATCCGCAAGTACCAATTCATCTCCATGTCCCATTTCCATTAAATATTTCACAAGCTCAGGGCTTAAAATTTTAGGAATTTGTTTTAGCATTACTGAATTCCTCTCTTCACTTTATTGAATTTCAAGCGAATTTCTTCCAAATCTGCAACTGTACGACTTTCGTAACGAGTCACTGGTTCAGAAGCTTTAATAATCTCTTGAGCTTCTTTGCGACTACTGATAATTCCAAGAGTAAGCATTTGTGAAAGGATATTTCCAAGCGCACTTGCTTCAATCGGCCCAGTAATCACTGTTCGACCTGTAAAGTCAGCTGTTAACTGGCATAGAAGTTTGTTTTGAATTCCTCCGCCAACCATTTGAACAGTTGTCATTTCGTGTTTGGTCAATTGTTCTAATTGAGTGATCGTTTCAAGATAAGTTAAAGCTAAACTTTCTAGAACAACACGAACGATTTCACCTTTCGTTTGCGGAACTTTTTGTCCACTCACTTTACACCATTCTTTGATTTTTGTTTCCATTTCTCCTGGAGAAGCGAAAACTGGGTCATTTGGATGAATCCAAGTTTGGTTGTCTGTTACTGCTTCGGCTAATGTTACCATTTCACCAAAGCCAACTTCTTCCCCTTGTAAGCGCCAGTCGCGTTGTAATTCTTGAATAATCCACATTCCTGTTGTGTTTTGTAAGAGTCGATATTTACCATCAAAACATCCTTCATTGGTAAGTCCTGAGGCAAATGCTTCTTCTGTGACAACTGGTTCATCAGATTCTGTCCCTACTAGTGACCAAGTTCCGCATGAAATAAAGACTGTGCCTTTTTCATGCTCATATGGAATCGCTAGTACCGCAGCAGCTGTATCGTGTCCAGCACCTGCAATGACATCAAACGAATCTACTTTCAACTCTTGAGTGATGCGTGGTGATAATTGTCTTAACACCGCACCATTTTTCACTGGAGTTGTGAACCATTTGCGTGGAATGTCTAAGCGTTCAAATACTTCTTCAGAGAAGTCTTGTGTGAAGATATCCAATAATCCACTTGTACTTGCAATTGTGTATTCATTTGAAAGCACACCTGAAAGTAAATAGTTGATTAAATCTGGGATAAATAACACACGTTGAACGATATTTTTAAGTTGTGGTTTTTCTTGCAAATCTGAATAGATTTGTAAGACCGTATTAATGGTTGCA
>CAUUUT010000061.1:0-4533 GCA_963548485.1 uncultured Streptococcus sp. | reverse complement strand
TTTGAGCGATTTTTGCATAGACTTCAACAATTGCTGACGTTCTTGAATATTGGTGAATACTTTACCCGTTTTCTTAGCGTAAGTTGTCATCGTGTAATCTTCTTGGATATCCGCTTCCCAATCTGATTGTAACGAATTTTCTAACGCTTGAATGTCATTTAATTGTTGAACGACAACAGGTAAGGTATCTTGTACTTCTTGAACAGTAGATTCGGCACTTTTCTTTGTATTACCGCAAGCTCCTAAGAATAAGAACCCAGCGCTAATCAAGAATACCTTGGCTGCGATTTTTTTCATAATACACTCCTTTTACAGTAATGCGTTTTCTTTTTGATATTATACGTGTATTTTAATGATTTTTCAATCTTTTGGTTGATTTTTAGGACTTTCTCCCCATTTTCAACTAAATTTCACCCATTTTTACCCCTTGAGTGGAAAAAAGTGTTTCATTTTAAAGTCATTTTCAGTTCGTTGACTAACCTTTGACTTCTTTGTACAATATTACTATTGATAAGAAATGGAGAATCTTTATGTTACTATATTTAATTTTAAGTATTTTATTCGTCATCGCTGACCAAGTGGTAAAAATGTGGACAGTGAATAATTTCAGTCTTCATGAAGGAATGGAATTCATGAAGGGGATAGTGAGCATTTTGTACGTTCGCAATACAGGGGCTGCATGGGGAATGTTTGAAGGGAAAATGTTCTTCTTCTATTTAATAACTGCAGTTGCGGTTGGTACACTATTGTATTTAATGTTTAAAGAAAAAGGAAAATCAAAACTTTTATTAACTGCGTACTCATTTATTTTAGCCGGGGCAGTTGGTAACTTTATCGATCGTATTCGTCTAGGATATGTAGTGGATATGTTTAAGTTTGAATTTATCGATTTTCCTATTTTTAATGTTGCAGATATTTGTTTAACAATCGGGGTAATATTTTTATTTTACTATGTAATTTTTAAAGAGCAGTCCAAATAGGAGATGAATATGATTACAGTATTTAAAGAGTTAACATTAAACTTAGAAAAAAGCGATAGACTGGATAAGGTGCTTACTGCTGAATTAGGCATTAGCAGAAGTACAGTGCAAAGTTGGTTAAAAGCAGATTTAGTGAAAGTAAATGGCGAATTCGTTAAATCGAACTATAAAGCGCAAAACGGAGACGTAGTAACCATTCTAAAGAAAGAGGAAGAAGTCGTAACCATTCAACCTGAGAATATTCCTCTCGATATTGTCTATGAAGATGATGTCTTAATCGTTGTCAATAAACCAAGTGGAATGGTGGTTCATCCTTCGAAAGGTCATTATAGTGGTACTTTAGTGAATGCACTTTTATACCATTCAAATAGTTTATCTGATAGCACAAGCGAAGAAATATATCGTCCGGGATTAGTCCACCGTATCGATAAGGATACAAGTGGATTACTCGTGATTGCTAAGAATAATGATGTTCATCAAAAATTGGCGCAGCAAATCGCGGAAAATAAAATGAATCGTGAATATATCGCTATTGTCGATGGACACTTTGCTCATGAAACGGGTGTTATTGACGCGCCTTTATCACGTCATCAAACCAATCGATTAAAACGAGTGGTTGAAAAAGGCGGAAAGCATGCGGTAACTCATTTTGAAGTTTTAGATTCTTTTGCTGATTATTCGCTCGTATCTTGCAGATTAGAGACAGGTCGTACACATCAAATTAGAGCGCATATGGAGTTTATAAAACATCCAATCGTAAATGACCCTTTGTATCATCCAAAAGGGAAAAATGCGACTGCTTTCGGTCAATTTTTACATGCGAAAACACTTAGCTTCAAGCATCCGGTGAGTGGAGAAACGTTAACCTTCCAAGTGGACCCACCAAAAGAATTTGAGAATTTTATCCAATTGCATAAGGGACGTTTTTCAGAGTAGAGGAGAAAACCATGAAAGAAGTTAGGATTATGGACGAAGGGGCCATTAGTAGAGCAATCACCAGAATTTCATACGAAATTATCGAACAACAAAAAGACATCTCAAATCTAGTTGTGATTGGTATAAAAACGCGAGGGATTACTTTAGCAAAGAGAATTGCAGAAAAGATTTCAATATTAGAAAAGGTGAAAATCCCTGTTGGAGAGGTGGATATCACATTATATCGAGATGATCGACACGATAGTGAAGAAACTGACTCACCAGTTTTAAATGGAACGTATATTCCATACGATATTAAAGACAAGCAAGTAATCTTAGTGGATGATGTATTGTTTACTGGAAGAACGGTAAGAGCTGCTTTGGATGCCATTATGGATATCAATAGACCTAAGAAAATCAGTTTAGCGATTCTAATTGATCGAGGTCATCGTGAACTACCGATTCGTCCTGATTTTATTGGAAAAAATGTACCCACTTCTTTAGATGAAGTCGTTCATGTTCGATTAATGGAAGATGACGCTTTGGAAGAAGTCATCATTGAAAAATAATGCTAGAATACCTTCTCAGTGATTGAGAGGGTATTTTTATTTTTCAAAATTAAATGATCAAATCACATATTTTAGTCGTTTTTAAAAGGAAAAAGTACGAATTCTTCTTGTATAAATAACTATATAGGCTATTTCCAAACGTTCGTAAAGTAAACGCAAACAATCATAAAACTGATTATTCGATTACTTCTTTGTAAACGGTTGTAACCCAAAATTCTTTAGACTATACTAATATCATGAATTGGTACCGTAACTTATTAATTGATCATTTTCGTAAGACGTTACGATTTTATGATTGTTTAAGGCAAGATAGAAAAGGAGAATGATATAATGGCAATTCCTAATTTACAAGTTGCTTTGGACCACAACCGTATCGAAGATGCATTAAAAGATGCGCTTGCGGTTGGAAACGAAGTGGACATTATTGAAGCAGGAACGATTTTACTTTTAAACGAAGGAGACAAAGCGATTAAATGCTTACGCAGCGCTTTCCCTGACAAAGTAATCATTGCTGATACAAAATGTGCTGACGCTGGTACAACGGTTGCGAAAAACGTTGCACTTGCTGGAGCTGACTGGATGACAGTTATTTGCTGCGCAACTATCCCAACAATGGAAGCTGCTAACAAAGAAGTAAAATCACTACAAGTTGAATTGTATGGAGATTGGACTTTTGAACAAGCACAACAATGGAGAGATGCTGGTATCGACCAAGCTATCTTCCACCAAAGCCGCGACGCTCTATTTGCAGGAGCTACTTGGACTGAATCTGATTTAAACAAAATCCGTCGTTTAATTGACATGGGATTCAAAGTTTCAGCTACAGGCGGATTAACAAAAGACACATTAAAAGTATTTGAAGGAATTCCAATTTACACATTCATCGCAGGACGCGGAATTTACGCTACTGAAAACCCAGCGCAATCTGCTCGTGAATTTAAAGAAGAAATCAAACGTATCTGGGGTTAATCCCAAGGAGGAAAAACAATGGCAAATATCAAAGATGTAACAAAAGAATCTTGGATTTTATCAACTTTCCCAGAGTGGGGAACTTGGTTAAATGAAGAAATCGAACGCGAAGAAGTTAAACCTGGAACATTCGCTATGTGGTGGTTAGGATGTACTGGTATCTGGTTAAAATCAGAAAAGAACACGAACATCTTATGCGACTTATGGTGTGGAACTGGTAAACGTAGCCACGGCAACGGAAAAATGAAAACTGGTCACCAAATGCAACGTATGAGTGGTTGCCAAAACTTACAACCAAACTTACGTACACAACCATTCGTAATCGATCCATTTGAAGTGAAAAATGTTGATGCTTTAGTAGTAACACACATTCACTCAGACCACTTAGACATTAACACAGCTGCTGCAGTTGCTAACAACTGTCCAGAAGCAAAATTCGTAGGACCACAAGAAGTAGTAAACACTTGGTTAGGTTGGGGAGTTCCTGCTGAACGTACAATCGTTGTACACCCAGGAGACTCAGTTAAAATCAAAGACATCGAAATCGTTGCTTTAGAAGCATTTGACCGTACAGCTTTAGTAACTGCTAAAGACGGTGAAGTTCTTAAAGGTAAAATGCCTCAAGATATGGACGAAATCGCTGTTAACTACTTATTCAAAACAAGTGGTGGTAACTTATATCACGCAGGAGATTCTCACTACTCAAACATGTTTGCTAAACATGGTAACGAACATGAAATCGATGTGTGCTTAGGTGCTTACGGTGAAAACCCTCGTGGTATCACTGATAAAGTGACTTCAGTGGATATGTTACGTATGGCTGAATCATTAAACGCTAAAGTAGTTATCCCAGTTCACTATGACATTTGGGCTAACTTCCAAGCAGATCCTAAAGAGATTACAGAAATCTGGAAATTCAAGAAAGATCGCCTAGAATACAAATTCAAACCATTCATTTGGCAAGTTGGTGGTAAATATACTTACCCAACTGACAAAGATAAATTAGAATTCAACTTCTACCGTGGATTTGACGATGTATTCTCTATTGAGAATGACGTACCATTCCCATCATTCTTATAATATTGTCATTAAATAAATTT
>CAUUUT010000060.1:0-4549 GCA_963548485.1 uncultured Streptococcus sp. | reverse complement strand
TTTGGATTGGACGACGTAAAAGTGGGTTATCTTTTAAGTACATTTGAGCTACTGAGATGTAGTTCGCTGCACGCCACCAAGCATCTACCTTTGCTAAGTATTCTGGTGTATCAAATTGTGTCATGTGTGTTTGTCTTCCCTTCTTGTTTTTGGTATCTAAAGAAATTCGAAAACGGTGATTCAAAAATCCTTCCTTTTTTAACCGTCAAGTATTTACCATACCTATATACGGCTGTCAAGAAAAATCATGTAAACCTTCACATTACTAATCGTTTTCTATTTTCTTTAGGAAATATTCCCGTTTTCAGACCGTTTTATAACAGTTTCGAAACGTTCATAACCACATTTATTTGACTATTTCAACTCGATTTTTGATCATTTCCAACATCGAGTACTCTATTTTACCATTTTTTATGTTCATTCCGCAATAAATCGTTCATAAAAAGTCAGATAGGATCAAAAAAACCGAGGCAGAATTCCTCGGTTTTTCTATCTCAATAAGGCTTGTACAGATTTTTATTGAAAATATTGTAGAAATTCTCCGTATCCCTCTTCTTCCAGCTTAGCCACTGGGATGAAACGAAGAGATGCAGAATTGATGCAATAACGTAGTCCACCTAATTCTTTTGGACCATCTTCAAAGACGTGTCCTAAATGCGAATCTGCTTGCCCACTTCTCACTTCAGTTCGCTTACGGTTTAATTTGTAATCTTCTTTTTCCGTTAGCGTTGTATTTTCGATTGGTTTTGAAAATGATGGCCAGCCGCACCCCGCATCAAACTTATCTTTTGAACTGAAGAGTGGTTCTCCGCTGACAATATCTACATAGATTCCTTCTTCATAGAAATCATCATATTCTCCAGAGAAAGGTCGCTCAGTGGCTTCATTTTGAGTCACTTCATATTGAATTTCTGTTAAACGTTTTTTTAATTCTTCTTTTGAAAACTCCATCGTGGTTTCTCCTATTCAAATTGTTGTCGTTTTGACTGATGTGGATCTTGAATTCTCTTGAAGAGATGTTCCAAGTCCTTATTCGTTAAATGAACGAGTACAGGTCTTCCGTGCGGGCAGTTATAAGGATTGTTACATTTTGCTAAATCGACTAATAACTGACGTGCTTCCCATTCACTTAAGTGGTGGTTTGCCTTAATCGAACCTTTACAGCTCATCATAATGGCTGTCGCTTCTCTTAATTTAGCAACCGTAATCTTCTCGTCGGCTAAGATAAAATCGATAATTTCTTCGATAATCGCCTTTTCTTGTCCTTTCTTAATCCACGCTGGATGCGATTGGATTTGGAAAGTATTTTGCCCAAACGGCTCCATCTCGATTCCAAATTCCTCTACAAGAGATAATCGTTCTTCCAACTTCACGCTGTCCTTCTTCGAGAACTCTAGTAAAATTGGGACCATCAAAGGTTGACTGACACGGCCTACTTGACCAATCTCCACCTTGAACTGCTCATACTTGATTCGTTCTTGAGCGGCATGTTGGTCAATCATATATAAGCCTTTTTCGTTTTGTGCAAATAAGTAAGTTCCATGCATTTGTCCAAAATAATGTAATTCTGGAAATTCCTTCTCGAATGGTTGAGAGTCGATTTTCTCAGCCAATTTCAAATAGTCTGCATGGTCATCGTGGCTATCTACCAATTCTTCTTGAACGACCGGTTCAACGGTGTTTTTTTCTTGAACAGGCGCATCATCGACTGGTAGCACTTCGACTTCTTCTCTTACCTTTTCAGTAAACGAAGGCGTTTCTATACGACTAGATTCGACAACCGGTGTTTTCAATTGCCACTCCAATGTTTGTTGGACTGGTTTTGGAGCCTCTACGCGATTTTCTTTACGTTTGAAGGACAAGTCTTCAATCGATTCAGGAATGCGTTGTACACCCTGTATCGCCTCTCTAATCGCCTTTTGAATCACCTGTGAGAGTTCTTGCTCTTTACTGATTCGCACTTCTTGTTTCGTTGGATGCACGTTTACATCGACGAGTTGCACATCCATTTCAATCGAAATAATCGTAATTGGGAATCGTCCCACCATCAATGTCGAGCCGTATCCTAATGTAATGGCCTTAGCAATCGCAATATTGCGGATTGGGCGTCCATTAATGAAAATCGATAAGTAATTGCGATTCGACCTTGTGAGTTCAGGAAGCGACGTATATCCTGACACTTTGAAATCTTCATCTTCCCCGTAAAATGGTAACATCTTACGCGCATTTACGGGTCCAATGTTTCCAGCGACTGCTTGCAGCAAATCCCCTTTCCCAGAGGTTTGTAATAACAGATTGCCATCATTTTTTAACACAAAGGCAATTTCTGGGTGACTTAGAGACGCCTTACTCACCACATCGGTAATATGCGCTAATTCCGTTTGCAAGGTACGAACGAATTTCAACCGGGCTGGTGTGTTATAAAACAAATCTTCAACAAGGAAAGTCGTTCCTTTTAATGGTGGAACGGTCTTCTCTTCTTTGATTTCACCAGACTCAATCTTTAACTCTACACCGCTATCTTCTCCTGTTGAAGTCGTTAGCGTCACTTTCGATACAGCTGTAATACTCGCCAAGGCTTCTCCACGGAACCCGAGTGTACGAATTCTAAAGAGTTGTTCCGGCGAATAGAGTTTACTCGTTGTATGCCGTTTAATCGACATACGAGCGTCCTCTTTCGTCATCCCGATTCCATTATCTTGAATGCGAATTTTGCGAAGGCCACTCTCTTCGATTTCAATCTCGATACGAGTACTTCCAGCGTCAATCGCGTTTTCGAGTAATTCTTTCACCACAGAAGAAGGACGTTCAATCACTTCTCCTGCTGCAATCTGGTTGGTCAGTAATGTACTTAATTCTTTAATTGTTCCCATACACTACTCACCCTTTTCCATTTGTTGCCATTTATACAGGATGTTCATTGCATCCATTGGCGTCATACTCATTAAGTTTAATCCTTTAAGCTCGTGAACCCATTCAGGCATGCTTTCTGTTTCTTCTTCAAAGAGCGATACTTGTTCCACGAAGGTGCTATTTTCATTCGCGGCCCCTTTTGCTTCTAAATGATTTAAAATCGTGCTCGCATTTTTTAATAGCTCGCTTGGAAGTCCGGCAAGTTTGGCTACATGAATTCCGTAGCTCTTATCGGCAGGTCCTTCTAATACTTTATGCAAGAAGACCACTTCGCCATTTTCTTCAACGGCTCCTACATGGACATTCCGTAAATCTGCATATTTCTCACTGAGTCGTGTTAATTCGTGATAGTGCGTTGAGAATAATACTTTGGCTGTTAAATGGTCATGAATATACGTGATGATCGCTTCCGCAAGCGCCATTCCGTCATACGTAGCCGTTCCACGTCCGATTTCGTCAAACAATAACAAGCTTGTTTCGTCTGCGTTACGTAAGGCGTGGTTTGTCTCCATCATCTCTACCATGAACGTACTTTGGCCAGAAATTAAATCATCGGCTGCCCCAATACGGGTAAAGATTTTCGTGAAGACAGGAATTGTTGCACTCTTGGCAGGTACAAAACATCCGATTTGCGCTAAGATCACACAGAGTGCTAACTGTCTCATGTACGTTGATTTACCAGACATATTTGGCCCTGTAATGAGAAGAATATGTTCCTCTGGACTCATTGAAATGCTATTTGGTACATACGTTGATTGTCCCATCACCTTTTCAACAACCGGATGGCGACCATCCTCAATCCAAAGTCTACGGTTCTTCATCGAAATGGTAGGCTTCACTAAGTGATAACGTTCGCTCACCACACTGAAGGCTTGTAAGACGTCGATGGTTGCGACCGTTTGGGCCAATTGTTGTAACTGGGCGGTATAGTGTTTCACCTGTTCACGCACTTCCACGAATAATTGATATTCAAGAGCGCTTGATTTTTCTTCCGCTTCTAAAATCAGCGTTTCTTTTTCTTTCAATTCAGGCGTAATAAAACGTTCCGCATTCGCTAGCGTTTGTTTACGCTCATAACGACTGCTATCGAGTTTTGATAGATTTGATTTGGTCACTTCGATATAGTATCCAAACACCTTGTTGAAACTAATCTTCAATGAACTAATGCCTGTTTGCTCACGTTCTTGTTGTTGGAGTTGTGCAATCCATTCCTTTCCATGTTTCATCGTATCCCGGTACGTATCCAGTGTTGCGTTATACCCTGTACGGATAATATTTCCATCTGAAATCGTCAGAGGTGCATCCTCGTCGATGGCACGATTGATTAAATCGTATAACTCAGGAATGTCGAATAAGTTTTCTCCAAGTTCACTCCATTCCTTAGAGTCCAAGCTATCAACAATCGATTTAAAGATTGGTACTTGTCCGAGTGTTTGTTTCAGCTGCAAGAGGTCACGCGCATTGGCAGTTCCAAATGACACTTTCCCAACAATGCGTTCTAAGTCGTACACACGTTTCAATGTTTCGATAAAGTCTGTCCGTTCAAAGTAATGTTGGTTCAATGTTTCCACAAGCGCATGACGTTTTTGAATCGCTCCTTCTAGTACAAGTGGTTTTTCAAGCCATTGTTTGAGGA
>CAUUUT010000059.1:0-4579 GCA_963548485.1 uncultured Streptococcus sp. | reverse complement strand
CGTAAATCCTAATGCAAATGATACTGCAACCATGAATAAGTATTGTGGTAATTGTCCATTTCCGACATATAGTATTGAACCAGGAATGATTGTAATACCGTTACTTGTACCTGCTAATCCAAGTAAGGCTGAAAGTGCTCCACCTAACGCACCGGCTAGCAATGAAAGTACGAATGGTTTACGGAATCGTAAGTTCACCCCGAAGATAACAGGTTCAGTAATTCCTAGAAAAGCTGATAAAGCCGCTGGGAATGTTAATGCTTTTAATTTTGGACTCTTCGTTTTAACGCCAATGGCAACAGCTGCAGCTCCTTGAGCCGTCATTGCTGCTGTAATAATAGCGTTAAATGCATTTTGCCCAGTAGCTGACAATAAGTTAATTTCTAATAAGTTGAAGATATGGTGAACCCCAGATACAACGATTAATTGATGGGTACCACCGATAATGAGTCCACCAAGACCAAATGGTAAATACAAAACAGTTGTTGTAAGTGAAAGAATCACTTTTTCAACTTGATGGAAAATTGGTCCTAATACAAATAGCCCTAAAATTGACATTACAAATAATGTGATAAATGGCGTTACTAATAAATCCAATACTTCTGGCACATATTTTCTGACCCATTTTTCAAAATTAGCACCAACAACCCCGATGATAAACGCTGGTAATACAGACCCTTGTAATCCAACAACATCCACAAGACCAAAGAATTTGATAGGAACAATTTCCCCACCTTGAGCAACCTCCCAAGCGTTAGGAAGAGAACCAGAAATCAACATCAGACCGAGTACAATCCCGATAGTTTGATTTCCGCCAAAAACTTTAAATGTAGACCAAACCACTAAGGCTGGCAACGCAATAAAGGCCGTATCTGTTAATATTTTAGAATAGATTAAAAAGTCAGACGGTAATACAACACCAAAAGCCTCTAATAATCCACGAAGCCCCATAAAAAGACCTGTTGCAACAATCGCTGGAATAATTGGAACAAATACATCCCCGAATGTACGAACAGCACGTTGGAACCAGTTCCCTTGTTTTGCTGCTTCGGCTTTCATTTCGCTAGTTGTTGAAGTTGGTAATCCTAGAGATACTACTTCATCATAAATGCGGTTAACCGTTCCTGTCCCAAAAATGATTTGGAATTGTCCAGCATTGAAGAAAGCTCCTTGAACTTTCTCTATATTCTCGACTCTATTTGTATCGATTTTTTCTTTATCCTTTACCATGATGCGAAGACGAGTTGCACAGTGCGCTACACTACTTACATTCTCTTTACCACCAATGGCTTCGATAACACTTTTTGCAATTTCTGTATTATTCATCCATTACACTCTCCTTTATAAAAATTGTTACTAATAATAGCACATTTATTTCATTTCGAATTTTATCATTATACCGCTATAAGTCAAGTTACATCTGATATTGAATCACAAAAAGAACACTCTACCAAAAAAGCTTGCATTTACGCGGAAAAACACGTACTGTAAAGATACAATTTTAGAGGAGGAATCCATCATGAAATGGACAACTGAACTTAGATACAAACGCTATGAAGATTGGACTCAAGCTGAGAAAGAACAATTGAAATCTACAATGGAAAAATCCCCTTGGAGAGCGAAATACCACGTAGAACCATCCAGCGGATTGCTAAATGACCCTAATGGTTTTTCTTATTTCGACGGTAAATGGATTGTGTTTTACCAAAACTTTCCTTTTGGCGCTGCTCATGGATTGAAATCATGGGTACAACTAGAAAGCGATGACCTTGTGACATTTAAAGAAACTGGAGTCAAAGTCCTTCCAGATACTCCTATGGATAGTCATGGCGCTTATTCAGGTAGTGCAATGCAATTTGGTGATAAATTATTTCTATTTTATACTGGAAATGTGAGAGATGAAAATTGGGTTCGCCACCCTCACCAATTAGGGGCACTTATGGGTAAAGACGGTCATATTGAAAAACTTGGAAAAGATTTGATTCCAAAACCAAGTAATGCTACAGGTCACTTTAGAGACCCACAAATTTTCCAATATAAAAATCATTATTACGCGATTGTAGGTGGTCAAAATCAAGAAAAAAAAGGCTTCGTTCGACTCTACCATGCTGTTAATAACGATTATAGAAATTGGGAAGAAATTGGTGATTTAGACTTTAAGAATGACAATACCGCTTATATGATGGAATGTCCGAACTTGGTATTTGTAGATGAAAAACCAGTACTGATATACTGCCCTCAAGGATTAGATAAAGACGTATTCCACTACGATAATATTTATCCAAACTTATATAAAATCGGTGAAACATTCGACCCAGAAAATGCGACGATCACACCCGTTTCTGAGCTTCATCAATTAGACTACGGTTTTGACGTTTATGCTACTCAAGCATTTAACGCACCAGACGGCCGTGCGCTTTGCATTAGCTGGCTTGGATTACCAGATGTTTCTTATCCAAGTGATATTTACGAACATCAAGGGATTTTTTCGTTAGTGAAGGAACTCTCACTTAAGGATGGCAAGTTATATCAAACTCCTGTAAAAGGAATCGAAAAGCTTCGTCAATCTTCCCTTCCGTTTAACAAGTATATTAAAAATACTTCGAATTGCTACGAGTTAAATCTGAAATTAGAAGGAGAAATGGTACATGAGCTCATTCTATTCTCAGACAAAGATGGCAATGGACTATCTCTCATCTTTAATCTTGTAGATGGTGAGGTTGTAGTTGATCGAAGCAAGATAGGAGAAAATTTTGCCACAGAATTCAGTAGTGTTCGTACAGCACCAATTGCTCCAGCAGACACTACTGCGCGTATCTTTATTGATAATTCTGTCTTTGAAATCTTTATTAACGATGGAGAAATGGTCTTTTCTGGCCGTGTCTTCCCTCGTGAAGATCAAACACATATTTCAATTCTACAAGGAGATCCAACTGGGGTCTATTATCCACTACTTACCTTTACAAATCCAAACTAAAAAAGAAGATCCGATAGGATCTTCTTTTTTTATGCTTCAACTAATCGGTGAATCCATTTGACAGAGAAGACTCTTCGCAACCCAATAAAGGCTTTACAAAGCTCTTCAACACCAGCGCAGATAACCACTAATTGTACTGGGAAGTGCCATACTGCAGCAGCAAGTAAGGCTAAAGGGACTCCAATGAGCCATACGCAAGCCATTTCTAGTTTCATACCATATTGCGTGTCTCCTCCGCCACGAAGAATTCCCACTAAGATAATCGAATTTAAAGTTTTAAATACGAAAATCACACCCATAATTTGGAGTAATTGTTGTCCGATGAGGAATACTTCAGGACTAAGATGCGCAAACATCAATAATGTCCAATGTGGTGTTAAGCTTTGGATACCACCAATAACCACTCCAACAACAAGTGAAATTGTAACAAAGCGTTTTGCCTCTTTTTGCGCTTGTTCAATTTCATTACGTCCGACTCTATTTCCAAGCATAATACTACAACTACTTCCAATTCCTCTCACTAAAATGAATGAGAGATTTTGAACGGCAACGGCTACTTGAATCGCAGCGGTGGCTTGAGTTCCAACCATAGCATAAGCTGCATTGTAGAACACTTGTCCCAGAGCCCAGAACGTTTCATTAATAATAACGGGATACGTTGTAATCCAATAATTCATCCATAAGCCCTTAGAAATGTGATGCCAATAGCGACCGATTGGTAATCGGATTGGTCCATTGTATGAAAATACCACACCAAATAGAACACCAACTTCAACGACACGTGCGATTAATGTAGCTACAGCAGCCCCAACAATACCAAGAGCAGGTGCCCCAAATTTACCGAAAATAAAGACGTAGTTAAAAACAGCATTCGTCACAAAACTACAAATTGTAGCAATCAAAGGTACTTTAGGACTGCCAGTTGTACGAAGTGCGTTTGTCATCGCAAAACTCCAAGCTGTAAATACATAACTTAAAGCGGCCACACGTAAGTAATCCCCTCCAGCTTGAATCACCAGTGGATCTTTTGTAAAGATGGTTAAGATTTCATACGGGAACAGTACTCCCAGAAGCATAAATACGACACTGACAACCGTTGATAAGATTAGTGACATTTGGTTCACTTCTTGAACTTTATGCGTATTCCTAATTCCCCAATATTGCGAAAATAGTACTGCAGACCCTGTATGAATCCCAAAGCAAATTAACGTAAATAAGAAAAATACTTGGTTTGCAAGCCCGACACCCGCAATACTCGCATCGCCAAGAGACGAAATCATGATTGTATCCAATGTATTCAAAAACGACGTTAATAAGCTTTGAAGTGAAACAGGAATCGCAATGGCAAGCATTTGTCGATAAAAATGTTGACGTTCTTTTTCCACCATTAATCTCCTTTCAAATTCAAAGTAAAAAGGCGCCCCAGACGCCTTAATACTACATATTATTTTTCTTCTTCGTTTAGGTTTAGAACAGACATGAAAGCTTCTTGTGGAACTTCAACAGACCCAACTTGCTTCATCCGTTTCTTCCCTTCTTTTTGTTTTTCTAACAGTTTACGTTTACGAGAAATATCCCCACCATAACATTTTGCCAATACGT
>CAUUUT010000058.1:0-4606 GCA_963548485.1 uncultured Streptococcus sp. | reverse complement strand
ACTTTCTGTACCCATCATTTCACTTACTTTTCCATGTCCTATCGTACTCTAAACAGGGGTGGAAAGCAAGTGTTTTCTTGCTGTAAACTAGTCGTATTTTGCTGTCTTTTGAAGAAACTCTACTAAGTTTGTTTTATGGTTATATTTAATTGCAGCACTTAAATCTTTATCCAAGATGACTTTTTCTAAATCAATGTCGTTTACAGCGGCAATCGCAATAGTGTAATGGATGACATCTGCTAGTTCTTTGGCGAGTTCATTTGGTACTTCCTCAGCATTCCCATCTTTTCTACCGTCACGAATACTAATTTGCTCTGCAACTTCTCCAATTTCTTCGACTAATTTAATAAAGAGTCCCTGGTCAGATTTTCGATTCTTATAGACATCTGCTAAATACTCTTCATATCGTCTTACGGTTAATCCTGACATCCAATCACACTCCAATAAAATAAGTAATAGACCGATAAAGTCTATTGCTATTTTACATAATTTCTAGTAGAAGATAAAGCGTTTATCGCTTGTCAATAATCTTAGTAGCTTTATCCCCAATGATTTGGATAATAAATACCAAGATAAGGATGGCTACTGTAGCGACAAAGATGATATCTTGTTTGTTTCGTGTATATCCAATTAAGTAAGCTAAGTTTCCAAGTCCACCTGCACCGATAACACCAGCTACTGCTGTAGAGCCAATTAATGCAATTGCTGTCACTGTAATTCCTGACACAAGTGCTGGAAGTGATTCTGGAATCAAGACTTTTGTAATAATTTGACGAGTGTTCGCCCCCATTGATTCCGCTGCTTCAATGACTCCTGACGGAATTTCATTTAATGCGATATCCACAAGTCGTGCATAGAATGGAGCTGCACTAATGACTAATGTTGGAATAGCTCCCTTTGGTCCAACAATTGTTGACATGACAGCTTTTGTAAAAGGCATCAATAGTGTCAGTAAAATGATAAATGGAACGGCACGAAAAATATTGATGATGGCCCCTAAAATCACATGAACCCATTTATTTTCAAGACTACGGCCTTTTCCTGTTAAGAAAAGAAGAATTCCTAAAACTAGTCCAATCACAAATACATAAACCGTTGGGATCAGTGTCATGTACAGTGTTTCATTGATAGCTTTAAAAACATCATTCCAAACAACATTTTTAAATGAAAACATTTCTTCGAACAATTCCGAAAGAGTTGTCCCTGCTAAAAATAGATTAAACATGCTCTAACACCTCCACGATAATTTCTGCTTGTTTAAGATATTCGATCACTTCTTCTGCTTTTGAAGATTCTTCCTCAATCAAAATAATCATGCTTCCTAATATCCCTTTTTGCGTAATGTTTACCTTCGCTTGTAAAATCGATACCGTTGCATCCAATTTTCGAATCGCTTCAGATAATACGGCGTCTCCTGTACGGTCGCCTAAATACTGAATACGAACTGCTACCCCTGGGCGAAGGGATGTTGAAAGGTGATGGAACACTTCATCGATTTCATCATCCACACGTTCTTCTCCTACGAACTGCTTCGTAATTGGTTGTTGTGGATTTTTGAAGACTTCAATCACTTCTCCGCTTTCCACTACTCGTCCTTCTTCCATCACGGCAACACGGTGGCAAATTTGACGAACGACATGCATTTCATGCGTAATTAACACAATCGTTAACCCTAGTTCTTGGTTTATTTCTACTAATAGCTTCAAGATATCTTTTGTCGTCTTAGGGTCAAGTGCACTTGTGGCTTCATCACATAAAAGGACTTCTGGATCATTAGCAAGTGCTCTAGCAATCCCCACTCTTTGCTTTTGCCCACCAGATAGTTGAGAAGGATATGATTTTTCACGTCCTGTTAATCCCACTAAATCAATCAATTCGGCAACCTTAGCTTTACGTTTGGCTTTTGGAACTCCAGCAATTTCAAGTGAGAACGCAATGTTTTCTTCGACTGTTCTCGACCATAAAAGGTTGAAATGTTGGAAAATCATCGCAATTTTTTGACGTTCTTTCAAAAGCTCTTTGCGTTTTAAGGTTGTAATATCTTTTTCATGAATATAAATATGGCCACTTGTAACTGTTTCAAGTCCATTTAATAAACGGATTAATGTACTCTTCCCAGCGCCTGAAAAACCGATAATCCCAAAAATTTCGCCTCTACTAATCTCTAACGAGACATCTTTAACAGCTTCAACCGTGCCTTGTTTTCCAGTATATGTTTTGGACACGTTCTCTACTCGAATCATTGTTTCACTCCTTAATGCCTAAAAGGGAGCGGAAAGTCCAAGGCTTTTGGCTTTGCGGCTTTCCACTCCTCTTGTTCTCTAATTATTTTTATTATTTCGCAGGAATTACAGAACCATCTGTATATTTTTCGTTGATGAATTTACGGATTTCATCACTTTGTAACGCTTTGATTAAAGCTTGAATTTTTGCTTTATCTTTATCAGCAGGTTTAACAGCGACTAAGTTAGCGTATGGTGAGCTTCCGTCTTCTAAAGCAATTGAGTCTTTTACTGGTGAAAGTTTAGCATCGATTGCGAAGTTTGAGTTGATGATAACAGCATCGCCTTCATTGTTGTTGTAAGTTGATACTAACAATTCAGGTGCGATTTCTGTTTTGATTTGGATGTTCTTTGGATTTTCAGCAATGTCGCTTAGCCCAGCAGTTACTGGATCCACGCCGTCTTTTAATTTAATTAATCCAGCTTTTGTGAAGAAGCTTAAGAAACGACCTACTTCAGCAGGGTTTGTTGAAGCATATACCACTGCGTTATCTGGTAATTCTTTTAATGATTTATATTTCTTAGAGTAAATAGCCATTGGTTCAATATGAACGTTCCCTACAGAAACTAAATCTTGATTGTGTTCTTTGTTGAATTTATCAAGATATGGAGTGTGTTGGAAGTAGTTTGCATCTGCATCTCCTCCGTAAACGATGTTGTTTGGTGTTACGTAGTCGTTTACGATGTTGATTTCTAATTTGTACCCTTCTTTTTCTAAGATTGGTTTAGCTGCTTCTAAAATTTCAGCGTGAGGTGCTGGTGAAGCTACTACTGTAATTGTTTTATCTTCTGCATTTGCTGCTTTTGCTGCTTCTGTTGTTTTTTCTGATTGTGATGAGTTATTTCCGCAAGCGACTAATGCTGTTGCTAAAACTCCGAATGTTGTTGCTTTGAATAATTTAGATAATTTCATGTTATAAATCCCCTTTTTAGTTAAATGATTGTTCTTTGTTTGGAAACCACATGCGCGCTTCGTGATTTCCAACAGATGGTTGCTCTGTCCATTTTGGTTTGGGCCATAAAAAAAGCTTCCCCTCTACACACTAGAGGCGAAGTTTTCGCGTTACCACTCTAATTCCGATAAACCTCACAGTTTACCGCTCCAAAAGTACGTTGCTTGGTGCAAGATACCCTTGTACGTTATCGAGTACAAATCGCAAAAGCTTCATCACCTTTGTTGCTCCCAGACCATTTTCAATAAATTGCCCCGTATCCTTTCCCACCAACCGGATTCTCTTTAACGTTCTTCTTTATTTACTTATCTGTTCATTGCATTGTTTTATCTGATGAAATTACTATAAACGATTGCCCTATTCTGAGTCAATACGAAACTCGTTATTTTCCTATACCTGTTTTTCAGAACTCGTTATAACTTTTACGCATAGGATATTTAATAAAAAAAGAAGGAGCGCACAACGGCACTCCTCCTGCTATTTTTAACTATTTTTTCAAGAACTTTCTCATTGAAAGAACTGAACCAAACGCACCGATAAGAACACCGATGGCAACCATTCCTGCTGATACATAAATCAAGAATGGATTTGGATCGAGTAGGCTAAAGCTTGATCCAGAGAAGAAATCTGAACCACCTTTATACACCCATAGGTATACTGACCATACTAATCCGATTGGGATAATTGAACCGATTAATCCAATCATACCGCCTTCTAAGAAGAATGGCCAACGAATGTATGCTTTTGTCGCCCCTACAAGACGCATGATTTGAATTTCTGTTCTACGTGCATAGATTGTTGCACGAATTGTATTTGAAATTAAGAACATCGCTAACGCTAATAGTCCTAAAATCACAACTGCACCGATATTACGCGCTGTTGCAATAATACGGAATAAGTTGTCCGCACGAGCTTCCCCGTAACGAACACGTGCTACGTAGTCCATACCTTCGATTTCTTTTGCAATGGCACTTGTTTTTTGTGGTTCCACTGCTTTTACGTCGAACGCATTACGAAGTGGGTTTGCATCATTTTTAAATAATGATAACTCTTCCCCAAAGTTCTTTGTTACGTCTTCTAACTCTTCGTCTTTAGAACGGAAAGTGACAGACTCAACGCCATCTAAGGCTTTAATTTTTGCTTCTAATTCATCTGTTTTTGTTTGGTCAGCTGCCAAATCAATAAACACACGTACGTTAACGTCATTTTCAATATCTGAACCGATTTTATTAACGTTGAATAGTAGTGATACGAACACCCCAACGATTAATAAGATCATTGAAACTGCAGAAACAGCACCAAATGTCATCAATCCATTTCTGAAAAGACTCTTGAAGGCGTCACGTATATGACGACCCATCGTTCTAATCT
>CAUUUT010000057.1:0-4650 GCA_963548485.1 uncultured Streptococcus sp. | reverse complement strand
TCGATGATGTTCAAAGTGCTTTTGAGGCATTCGGTAAACAAGTGAAAAAAGGAATTATCGCTTGTGGGGATGATGAAAGATTACGTACATTAGATGCCATCGTACCTGTCACTTATTACGGTGTTGACGAACATAATGATGTGATTGCTAAAAATATCCGTAAAGAAAAAGCAGGAAGCTACTTCGATGCTTATATTAAAGGTGAATTGTACGGTCATTTCTACATTCCAACATACGGAGACCACAACATCTTAAACGCATTAGCGATTATCGCATTCTACTACTTAAATGAATTAGATCCAAAAGAATTAGCTGAGCAATTCAGTACATTTGGTGGCGTAAAACGTCGCTTCTCTGAAAAAGTGATTAACGGAGTAACGGTTATCGATGACTATGCTCACCACCCATCAGAAATTCGTGCGACATTAGATGCAGCGCGTCAAAAATATCCAGAAAAAGAAGTGGTGGCGGTCTTCCAACCACATACATTTACTCGTACAATTGCACTTTTAGAAGAGTTTGCAGCAGTGTTATCACTTGCTGACCATGTATACTTATGCGATATCTTTGCATCTGTTCGTGAAGAAGCAGGGGATGTTTCTATCGAAGACTTAGCAAAACTGGTTAAAGGTGGCGCTAAAGTTTTACCACTGGATAACGTATCTCCATTATTAAATTATAAAGATGCTGTGATTGTCTTTATGGGAGCAGGGGACGTACAAAAATATGAGTTTGCTTATGAAAAACTCTTATCAAACACTTCTCCAACACAAAACTAAATGAACAAAAAGCTTGGCAGAAAGTCAGGCTTTTTCTATGTTTATAAACAATCAGTAGAACACTTCGCCAGTCTATTTAATTTAATAGATTTGACATGGAGAAAAAATGATAAAAGTTTACATTGAAGCTAATTTCTGGAGGGAAAAAGATGGATTTAAGCAAATTATCTACCGTTTATAACATTAGAAGGATGGGGGAGAATGATGCATCTCTTATTTTGGATTTAGAAAATGGTAATCCATTGTACTTTAACTATTGTCCGCCAAAACCTAGTAAACAATCTGTATTAAATGATTTACAGGCTCTTCCAGAAGGAAAAAATAGGGATGATAAATTTTACATAGGTTTCTTTAATGAAAATAGATTAGTTGCTATTATGGATTTCATTGTATCTTTTCCAACAAAAGAAACTATCTATATTGGCCTTTTTATGATGGATTGTACAGAGTCTGGACAAGGAAAGGGAAGCCTTATTATTAATGAGGTTTTAAAAGCTTTTAGAGAAGAAGGATTTATTAAAGTAAGACTTGCTTATATGAAAGGAAATCCTCAAAGTAAAAGATTTTGGGAAAAATGTGGTTTTACAGAAATTGGAATTGAAAGAGACAACGAACATGGAAAAGCTGTCGTTTTAGAAAGAGCATTATAAACAGTTCAAAGAGTCTATAAAAGTAGATAGAATATGTTATAGCGAAACAGTAAATCATATGATTTACTGTTTTTTTGTTGGACATAGTAAATATTAAAAACTAAATAGTCCATAATGGATATTCACTGTTTATTTCTATTTACGGTTATCATTAAAAAGCTCTTTTTAGTGTCCATAGGATTGTTTATTTGTTACACTGGTAATGACAAATTAGGAGGCATATTATGGCGAAACAAAAATTATTACTCGTAGACGGAAGTAGCTTAGCATTCCGCGCATTTTTCTCAATTTTAGATTTAAATCGTTTTAAAAACGCTAATGGCTTACATACAAATGCACTCTATTCATTTCACCGTATGTTTAAGTCCATCTTAGACTCTGAAAAACCAACTCATGTGCTTGTTGCATGGGATGCTGGGAAGACAACTTTTCGTACAGAAATGTATGCAGATTACAAAGGAGGTCGTTCGAAAACTCCAGGTGAATTTATCGAACAGATGCCTTATTTTAATGTGCTCTTAGATGCATGGGGAATTCCTCATTACCGTCTGAATCAATATGAAGCAGATGATATTATCGGTACTCTTGCCAAACAAGGGGAAGCAGCAGGATATGAAGTTGTGGTTCTTTCAGGAGATAAGGACTTGATTCAGCTTGCGGATAAAAATATCACAGTAAAAATCACCACAAAAGGAGTGACAGAACTAGTTGAGTACACTCCTGAAGTGATTTTCAAAAAATACGGCTTGACACCTGAACAAATCATCGATATGAAGGGGTTAATGGGAGATTCTTCCGATAACTATCCTGGTGTTACAAAAGTCGGAGAGAAGACAGCGGTGAAACTTCTTCAAGAGTTCGGCAGTGTAGAAGGAATCTACGAACATGTCGATGAAATGAAGAAGAGTAAGCTAAAAGAAAACTTGATTAATGACAAAGAGCTAGCCTTTTTAAGTAAGAAGTTAGCACGCATCAATGTGGAGTCTCCACTCGAAATCACGCTAGAGGATACACTTCGTAAGGAACAAGATGTCGAAGCCTTGATGGCATTCTATAAAGAAATGAACTTCAATTCATTCCAATCAGACCTATTAAATTCAGGCGCTGCTACTGTAGAAGAAGCACCAAAAGCCGAGCTGCCAAACGTCAAACGTGTGGCCGAGATTACAGAAGAGTTGCTTAAAGATGCTACTAGTGTGCATTTTGAAACGCTTGAAGCGAACTATCATGTAGCACAGGTGATTGCCGTTGCCTTCGGAAATGAAAAAGAAGTTTTCGTGACTGATTTAGATACGGCCGTTGCTTCAAAAGCTTTTAAGGAATGGCTGGCGGATGCTTCTGTTGAAAAACATTTATTTGATACAAAAGCAGCCAAAGTGCTCGCACACCGTTTCGGTCTCGTGTTAGAAGGTGCCAAATATGATGTGTCACTACTTGCTTACCTAGTGGATACGAATGATATCGTGAAAGAGATTAGTGATGTGGCGCGTCGTGTGGATGTGACGATTCTTTCTAGCGATGAAGCCGTCTATGGCAAAGGAGTTAAAATCCAAATTCCTGAAGATGAAGAGGTTTGGAATCAGCATTTAGCAGCGAAAGTCTATACAATCGCATTAGCACCTGAAAAATTATTGAAATGCCTTGAAGAAAATGAACAAGCGCATCTTTATTGGGAAATGGAATTACCAGTGAGCGACATATTAGCACGTATGGAAATCCAAGGGATTCGTGTCGATAAAGAACGCTTAGTTGAAATGGGTGTAGAATTTGAAGCACGTCTAAAAGAAATCGAACAAGAAATTTACGCGCTAGCTGGGGAAGAGTTTAATATCAATTCAACTAAACAACTAGGGGTCATCTTATTTGAAAAGATGGGATTACCAGTGATTAAGAAGACGAAAACAGGTTATTCAACAGCGGTAGATGTTCTTGAGAAGTTAGCGCATCAAGCTCCTATCGTAGAATTGATTTTAGAATATCGTCAATTAGCGAAATTAAATTCAACATATGTCGAAGGTCTGCAAGCGTATATTCAAGAAGACGGCAAGATTCACACGCGTTTTGTCCAAAACTTAACGCAAACGGGTCGTCTTAGCTCGGTAGATCCAAACTTACAAAACATCCCAATTCGTACGCAAGAGGGCCGTCGCATTCGTTACGCGTTCTTACCAGAACGTGACGATTGGAAGATTCTCTCAAGTGACTACTCGCAAATTGAATTGCGTGTATTAGCGCATATTGCTGGCGATAAACATATGATTGAAGCCTTCAAAAATAATGTAGATATTCATACCAATACGGCAATGCGCGTGTTTGGTATTACCAATCCAGACGATGTAACGAGTGAAATGCGTCGCCAAGCTAAAGCAGTAAACTTTGGGATTGTGTATGGAATTAGTGATTACGGATTATCGCAAAACTTGAATATCTCGCGTAAGAGAGCTAAAGAATTTATCGACCGTTATTTGAAAGAGTTCCAAGGGGTAAAAGACTTTATGGAATCTGTAGTAAAAGAAGCGCGTGAGAAAGATTATGTGGAAACGTTATTCCATCGTCGTCGCTACTTACCAGATATTCATTCAAGTAACTTTAATTTACGCTCATTTGCAGAACGTACAGCGATGAATTCACCAATTCAAGGAAGTGCCGCAGATATTTTGAAGATGGCCATGATTGAATTGGACCGTGAAATGAGAGACCGTCAATTCAAAGCAAAACTATTATTACAAGTACACGATGAATTGATTTTCGAAGTACCACAAGAGGAATTAGAAAGCCTTCAAAGCTTAGTAGAAGAAGTTATGGAAAATGCCGTGAGCTTGAAAGTGCCGCTACGAGCAGATAGCAATGTAGGTGACAATTGGTTCGAAGCTAAATAACTTCAATGAATCATGAATAAGTATCATCTCTTTACAGATTGTACGGAGATGATACTTATTTTTTTATCTTTTGAGTTTACAGCGGTTTTGTAGTATACTTTTTAAGTTAAGAGAAGAAGTTTAGGTGATGGAGGAGCTCTTTTAGCGTTCGATTCCATCACTTTCATTTTGTCAATCAATGGAGGAAATACATGAAATTAAGAGAAGATATTCGCAATATTGCTATTATCGCCCACGTTGACCATGGTAAAACAACACTTGTGGATGAATTATTAAAACAATCTGAAACATTAGATGCACGTACAGAATTATCAGAACGTGCAATGGACTCAAACGATATCG
>CAUUUT010000056.1:0-4729 GCA_963548485.1 uncultured Streptococcus sp. | reverse complement strand
ACCCGATTTTTTTAATATATTTACTAATAGAAGAAGACGAAACCCCAATTTCATCTGCCAATACATGAATGCTTGAAGAAAGCGCGACATCTGAATGTTTTGAGATGAATTCTTCAATTTTTTTATCTGTTGCTGTTAAAAACTTCTTCATAGAACCCCCTACCTTTTCAAGAAATAATATTTCCGTTTTCATTATACAGTATTGAAATAAAATTTACAACGATGTATAATATGTTTAAGAAACCGATTTCATTATGAAGTTTAGTGGAATTTTTAAGAGGAGGTGGAGAAAATGGATGATATTTCAAAATTGATGACAGAGCAAGTCAATGACAGAAGTAAGGATATTGAAACGCAGTCGATTAGTGAGATTCTACATTATATGAATGATGAAAACAGAAAAATCACCGATGCGATTGAACAGTGCATTCCAGAAATTGAAAAAGTAACAGCAGGTGTTGTACAAGCGTTCGAGAAAGGAGGCCGACTGATTTATCTGGGCGCGGGGACTTCTGGTCGACTTGGGGTTCTAGACGCTAGTGAATGCCCTCCAACATTCGGTGTATCGCCGGAGATGGTAGTGGGAATCATTGCAGGTGGAGATTACGCTCTTCGAAACGCCATTGAAGGAGCCGAAGACGATGAAACCTTAGCCGAAAAACAGTTAAGAGACTTAGATCTGGTCAAAGAGGATGTAGTCATCGGAATTAGTGCGAGTGGACGTACTCCTTATGTGGCAGCAGGACTTACCTATGCCAATGAGGTTGGATGCTTCACAGGTGCGATTTCCAATTCTCCAAATGCTTTAATTTCTAACATTGCTTCGGTTGGTATCGAAGCGATTACTGGACCCGAAGTGGTTACCGGTTCTACGCGAATGAAAGCAGGTACGGCTCAAAAAATCATTCTCAATATGATTACGACGACTGCCATGATTCAGGTAGGAAAAATCTTTAAAGGATATATGGTCGATGTTCAGCCAACGAACCAAAAGTTGAAACAGCGAGCAACCAATATTCTCTCTAAAATCACAAATCTTTCTCCAGAAGACGCAAGACGTGTTCTTGAGGAAAATGATTTTGATTTAAAAGTCGCTATTATCTCTCAAATACATCATATTTCGGCAAAAGAAGCAGAACAACTGCTTCAGGCAAATCAGATGAATATTGTCAAGGCAATGAAAAATAAGGAGGCTTAATAAAATGGATGCAAAGAAAGTAGCAAGTGAAATTTTAAATAAAGTCGGACAAAAGGAAAACGTAGTTAGTAATGCTACATGTATGACTCGCTTACGTCTGACGGTAGCAGATACATCTAAAGTAGATGTGGCTGGATTAAAAGATGTGGATTCAGTATTAGGGGTTGTAGAACGTGAACAAGGGGTTCAAATCGTTTTAGGACCTGGTAAAGTGACTGAAGTGGGTCGTGAATTTGCGGAATTAACAGGAATTGAATTAGGTAGCGTAGATGAAGTAAACGCAGCTGATTTAGCCAAAGAAAACAAAAAAGAAAATAAAGCAAAACACAATGGACCTGTTCAACGTTTCTTGGAACACATTGCTAATATTTTCGTACCATTATTACCAGGGATTATCGCAGCTGGTTTAATCAACGGTATTTCAAACGTTATTAACGTAACAACTCAAAATGCGTATAACTTTGATTGGTGGTACCAAGCCATCCGTACAATGGGTTGGGGTCTATTCACCTTCTTGCCTTTATATGTAGGGTACAATGCTGCTCGTGAGTTCAAAGGAACTCCTATTCTTGGGGCAATCGCAGGAAGTATGTCACTTGGCGTTACAACAATGCCACTTCTCTTAAAAACAGATGCTGGTCAAGTGTTGATGCCATTTACGGACAAACCATTTAACCCAGGTGCTGGTGGTCTATTAGCCGCATTAATGATGGGGATTGTAGTAGCTTACTTAGAACGCGCTATTGATAAAGTAATCCCAACAATGTTGAAAACATTCTTAACACCATTATTAACATTAATCATTGGTGCATTCTTATCAGTATTAATCATCCAACCTGCTGGGGCAGCGTTAACTCAAGGTATTTACACAGTATTAAACTTCGTATATGAACAATTAGGAATCGTTGGTGGTTACATTTTAGCGGCTGGATTCTTACCAATCGTATCTGTTGGTTTACACCAAGCGTTAACTCCAATCCACGTTCTATTAAACAATCCAGACGGACCAACTCAAGGGATCAACTACCTATTACCAATCTTGATGATGGCCGGTGGTGGACAAGTAGGTGCAGGTTTAGCATTATACTTGAAGACTAAGAACAAAAAATTAAAACAATTAACAAGAGACTCATTACCAGTTGGTATCTTAGGTATCGGAGAACCAATGATGTACGCTGTAACTCTTCCTTTAGGGAAACCATTCTTAACAGCTTGCTTAGGTTCAGGTTTTGGTGGAATGTTAGCTGTTCTATTCCACTTAGGTACTGTATCTCAAGGGGTTTCAGGATTATTCGGTGCTTTAATTATGGTTCCTGGAACACAAGCGTTATTCCTAACTGCAATGGTCGGAGCTTACATCGGTGGGTTTATCGTTACATGGTTCTTCGGTGTAGATGAGGATCGTATTAACGAAGTATATGGAAACAAATAGAGCAAACATTTCTTTTGGGCGCTCCATCTATATCAATCTTGGTGAACAAGTTGTTACACAAGTATTAGAAGAAATGAAAGCCGCGCGTCAAACCGTGGCTTTTACTTCTTTTCAGTTGCCAGAACATCCGCTTGAAATCTCGGAGATGACACGTCTTGTGGAACTCGCTCGTTCATACGAGGTGGATTTAATTCCAGACATCGCCCATAAAGATCTTACCAAAGAAAACATAGCAGCTCTGAAAAAAGCAGGGCTATCGTACTTACGTCTGGACGAATTTGGAGACGAAGCGTTTATTGAACGTTGCGGGAAGGCGTTTACGCTGGTCGTGAATGCTTCAACGTTTACGCACCGTGAATATAAACTGTTGGAACGACTCGGATTTTCTCGTCAAATCATCGCTTGTCATAATTATTATCCAAAAGTTTATTCAGGGATTTCGCTTTCTAAATTTGCAACGCTTAACCAAAAACTGCATGCACTTGGTGTAAAAGTGCTGGCCTTTATTCCAGGGGATGAACCTTTAAGGGGACCACTTCATGAAGGATTACCTACGGTGGAAACGCATCGTACATTGGATACACGATTGGCGATTTGTGAATTGATTGCATCTCATACAGATATGATTTTAGTAGGAGATACGTTTATTAACGCGTCTACACAAAAAGTCATGACGGAATTCCAGGAAGGGTTCGTGTCACTAAAAGCGCAAGCACCTGTAGCATTAACTGGGAAAGTGCTTCATGATCGTATCGATGCCAGTGATTTTGTGTACCGAGTCCTTGGCACTCGTGGGTCAGCCTTATTGGGTGGCGAGGTTTCTACAACAATCCGCACCGTTGGAGAAATCAACCAAGCCAATGCTGGTTACGGTCGTTACCAAGGAGAAATCGAAATTGCCAAAGTTGAGTTGCCTGCAGATGTTCGCCAAAATGTTATCGGGCACTTACTTCCATCTGAGATTGCAGTATTTACCGCTTTGCCAGCAGGATTTGGGATTCAATTAGAAGTCGAATAACAAACAACAATCCATCCGCCACTTTTGGCAGGGTGGGTTGTTTATTTTTCTAGACAACATTAGAAAAATACGCCGTTTTATGATACTCTAGATGAGTAAAAATTTTATAGGAATAAAGGGGGCCTTTGGATGATAGAGCTGATTGCAACAGTTGAATCCATCCAACAAGCAAAAGACTTGCTTGAAGCGGGCGTGGACACGATTTATTTTGGGGAAGACCAATTCGGACTTCGCCTTCCTATGTCGTTTACACGTGAGGAACAAAAAGAATTAACGGAATTGGCGCACCAATATGGAAAGAAAGCAAGCGTTGCTGTAAACGCGATTTTCCATAATGAAGGAATTGCGCTTGTGCCTGAGTATTTAACATTTTTAAAGGAAATCGGTGTTGATAACATCGCGGTAGGAGATCCAGGTGTGGTTCAGATTATGAAGAACCCTGAGTACTCAATTCCGTATCGTTATGATGCAGCGGTTTTAGTAACAAGTAGTCGTCAAATCAACTTCTGGGGAAAACGTGGTGCCGTTGGTGCGGTGATTGCGCGTGAAATTCCTCGTGAAGAAATGAAAATCTTGGCAGCAGGTGTAGAAATTCCAATCGAAGTTCTTGTGTACGGTGCGACTTGTATCCATCATTCAAAACGCCCACTGTTAAATAACTACTTTAACTATATCGAGAAAAAAGAATCGGTTGAAAAACGTCGCGGTTTATTCGTATCAGAACCTGCCGATGAAGATTCTCACTATTCCATCTACGAAGACATTAACGGAACACATATTTTCGCGAATAACGACGTGTCTCTTGCACCTTATTTGTTAGAATTAGCAGAAATGGGCATTCCACAATGGAAATTAGACGGAGTGTTAGCTCCAGGTCAAGATTTTGTGGAAGTAGCAAAATTATTCATCAATGCTCGTAATGAAATCGAAGCAGGCACATGGACGCCAGAGAAGAGTGCAAGCCTTGAACTACAAGTACGCGCACACCATCCAAAAGTACGTGGCCTCGAAGCAGGATTTTATATTTTAAATCCAGAAGATGTGAAATAGGAGAGAGTCAAATGGGAAGAAAAATATTGAA
>CAUUUT010000055.1:0-4800 GCA_963548485.1 uncultured Streptococcus sp. | reverse complement strand
AATAAGGAGAATGAGATTGAAAAAAGATTATTTAGGACTGCGACTCGTGTTACTCGTCATCGCCTGTTTCTTAATCGGACTTGGCGCGAAGATGGCAGGTTCGAGTACATTAGGAGCGGACGTTGTCGTTCTTGTGTGGGAAGGGTTAAATCGCACATTTGGTGTAGATATGGGAACAAGTAATATTATCGTTTCCCTTGTCTTTCTTGCCATTACGCTAAGTATCAACTGGAGATATATTGGATTTGGAACAGTTGTAGGGATGTTCTTACAAAGCTTCTTTATTGAACTGTTCGATTTTAGAGCTCTTGCCGAAATGGATATAACCGTAAAAGTAGTGGCCATGGTTGTAGGGATTGCCTTAATTGCTATGGGGTGTGCAGTGTATGCTTTAGCAGAACTTGGAGTTGGGCCGTATATTGCCGCAACGCTAGCTTTACATGAAAAATTCAAAACATCCATCCCTAAAAATAAGTTTTTCATCGATGCAAGCTGTGTCATCACCGCTGCCATTTTGGGACAATGGCCAACGATTGGTCCGGTTGTCTCTTTAATCATCAGTGGAGTCATTATGGATCAAACAATGGTGATTTTGAAGAAATTTTTACCAATTAAATAAAATAAACAAAATGAAACCTATCTACACGAGAAATCCTTTTGTAGATAGGTTTTTTAGCGCTTTATTAAAATAATGAAAGATGATACCGTTTCCAAAGAGAGCAAAATAGTACAAGTCAAAAGCAAAATAGTTATTGTGAAAGCGGTTTTTTCGTTGTAAACTAAAAGTGTCTTAAAAAGTAATAGAACTAGGGGGAGACAACATGAAAAAGAAAGTATTACTATCAAGCGCAGCATTATTAGCAGCTGTATCTTTAGCAGCTTGCGGAAATAATAGCAACAGCACTAGTAAGACAGATTCAACTACTCAACAAGGAGCTTCTAAAGAGAAAGTTACTCTTAAATTAGCTGCCTTAGAAAGTGGTTACGGCGCAGAAATGTGGCCAGCAATCATCAAAGCTTATGAAGAGGCAAATCCAAACGTTAAAGTGGAATTGACTCAAGATAAGGAAATCGAAGATAAAATTACGCCTCAAATGAAAGCTGGCGATTACCCAGATATCGTAATGTTAGCTTTAGGACGTAAAAAAGCTTTACCAGAAACATTAATTAAAGAAAAAGCTTTAGCTGACTTAACTGGATTATTCGATATGAAAGTTTACGGCGAAGACAAAAAAGTTTCTGAAAAATTATTAAACAATGTATTAGGAACAACAGTAACTGACCCTTACGGAGACGGAAAACACTACTTAGCACCAATGTTCTACGCTCCAACAGGATTATTCTACAACGAAGCGTTATTCAAATCTAAAGGTTGGGAAGTTCCAAAAGATATGCCTGGTATGAAAGAATTAGCTGAAAAAGCTAAGAAAGATGGCATTTCATTATTCACTTATCCAGTATCTGGATACTTAGATAGCTTCTTCCCAGCATTATTAGCAAACGCTGGTGGTGTTGATTTATTCAACAAAGCAATGAAATATGACACAGGAGCATTCACTTCTGAAGGCGCAACTAAAGCTTTTGAAGCATTAGGAACATTCTTACAAAACGTTGAACCTTCAACAGTAGCAAACGCAAACCCACAAAGCTTCACTAAGAACCAACAATTAATCTTAGACAACAAAGCTTTATTCATGCCAAACGGTACTTGGGTAGTTGGGGAAATGGCTAAAGCACCTCGTGCAGAAGGATTCAAATGGTCTATGACAGCTGCACCAGCAATCGAAAAAGGTGGCAAACGTTATGTTTACTCATTCTTCGAACACATCTGGGTTCCAAAAGAATCTAAGAACCAAGAAGCAGCTAAAGAATTCTTATCATTCTTATACTCTGACAAAGCAGCAGAAATCTTTGCTAAATACAACGCAGCTCAACCAATTAAAGGTGTAACAGCTAAGTTACCTGATGAATTGAAAGCTTTATACAAAGTTGTAGATGAAGTTGATGGCGTAATCAATGGTAACTTCGTAGCTACTAAACCTGTTGAAGGCGTAAGCATGAAAGACACATTATATGGTCAAATCGACTCTGTAGCATCTGGTCAAAAAACAGTTGCTGAATGGCAAAAATCTGTAGAAGAAGTTAGCCAAAAACTAAAAGCAGCAGTTGAATAATTCAAATAGAATGAATTAAATAAGAGTGGGATGCGAAGCAATTTTCAAGGATGAAAATTCCTTCCGCCCACTCTCATTTTATCTAAAAATGGTTGAAAGAGGGCAGAACGATGAAAAATCGTAGAAAAAGAGAGAAAAATTTATTTATTCTCGTGTGTCTATTACCTGCACTAATTTTATTCTTTACGTTTTTAATTTACCCAACGATTCAAGTATTCCGCATGTCCATGTTCAAATGGGGCGGATTCTCAAACAATCAACAATTTGTTGGATTGGATAACTTTAAAATCTTATGGCAAGATGAAAATTTCTTTAGAACGATTCAGAACACAATCTTACTAATCGTAGTGGTAACACTCTTTACAGTAGTATTGGCAGTTCTTTTCGCGGCAATCCTTTCAACAGAAAAGATTCGCGGAAACAACTTCTTCAGAATTATTTTCTACATCCCTAATATTTTATCAATCGTAGTTATTGCAGGTATTTTCTCAGCAATTTATGATCCAAAAGCTGGACTTTTAAATGCTGTATTACCAGAAGCATGGAATAAATTATGGCTGGGTGATCAAAGTATTGTTATTTACTCACTTGCATTTGCATTAATTTGGCAAGCGATTGGGTACTACATGGTTATGTATATGGCAGGGATGGCGAATATTCCAGCAAGCTTGTATGAAGCAGCTGACCTTGATGGAGCTGGAAAAATCGGTAAATTCTTCAACGTTACATTACCATTGATTTGGAATAGTATTCGTACAACATTAACATTCTTCATTATCAGTACGATTAACTTAAGTTTCTTACTTGTACAAATCTTGACAGACGGTGGACCAGACGGATCAACTGAAGTGTTCTTAAGCTACATGTTCAAACAAGCTTATACAAACTCTTCATACGGATACGGTATGGCAATCGGTGTAGTTATCTTTATATTCTCATTCGGATTATCAGGTATCGTAAGTCATATTACGAAACGCGATATTCTTGAATACTAGGAGGGGAGATCATGAAAGGAAATACTCGTTCATTCGAAAAGCTGTATAAAGCTTTTATATACGTAGCGCTGATTACATTAGCGATTAGTATTATTGTACCAGTGGGCTGGGTCTTCTTAGCTTCTGTTAAAGAGAATAGAGAGTTCTACGGATCTCCATGGACAATGCCGGAAGGATTCTACATCCAAAACTTTGTGGATGCTTGGAATAAAGCAAAAATGGGTGACTACATGTTGAACTCAGTGATTGTTACAGCACTAGCGTTAACAATCTTAGTAGTTGTAGCCATTCCTTCTTCATACGTATTAGCACGTTACAAATTCCCAGGAAGTCGTTTCATTAACTCTTTACTAAAAGGTGGATTATTCATCAACGTAAACTATATCGTTGTACCAATCTTCTTAATGTTACTGGACTGGGATAAAGGACTAAAAGGATTCGGCATTAACGGATTCTTCCTTAACAACATTTTCGTCTTAGCAGTTGTGTATGCAGCGACGTCATTACCATTTACGATTTATCTATTATCAAACTTCTTCAAGACATTACCAACAACGTTCGAAGAAGCAGCATCTATCGACGGTGCAGGATATTTCACAACAATGGTTCGCGTTATGACACCAATGGCAAGACCAAGTATTATCACAGTAATCTTATTCAACTTCCTCTCATTCTGGAATGAATACATTATCGCTCTTACATTAATGCCAGGTAAAAACCAAACTTTACCAGTAGGGTTGAAAAACTTAATTCAAGCGCAACGTGGGGCAGCAGAATACGGACAATTATACGCAGGGATGGTATTAGTAATGTTACCAACATTAATTTTATACATTCTTGTTCAAAATAAACTAACACAAGGGATGACACTAGGCGGCTCTAAAGAGTAATCGTCATCGCAGGAGGAAAGAAAATGGGTAAAACAAAAGGGCGTTTAACCCTACCAAGTGAATCGAATTTTCTTGAACAGACTAAAGAATTGCTCGACCGTTGGGGTGCAGATGCAATTCGTGATAGCGATGGAACGAAACTCGATGAAGCAACCAAACAATTAGATGCAAAAATCTATACAACATACTTTGTAGCACGTAACCATAATGATTTCATCAAAGATCATATGGAAGAGTGCCAACAAATCTTCGTCATGTCAAAATTCTGGTTAGCAACCGAAGATACGCTAACGATTCCATTTATGGAAGGGTACTTCGAAGACCAAGTGCAACCAGACTATGTACATGATCCAAAACGATATTGGGAAGTCATCGACCGTACTACTGGAGAAGTAGTTCCGGTTGAAAAATGGACTGTCCATGAAGAAAACAACACGATTACGATTGAAGGCACTCGTCCTTTCCATGAGTATACAGTGTCGTTTCTAGTGTATGCGATTTGGGATCCAACTCAAATGTACAACCACATTACGAATAACTGGGGCGATGTTCCTCACGATATTCCATTTGATGTACGTGGACCTCATTCAAATCAATTCATGCACTCTTATTTAAAACAATGGTTAAAAGACAATCCGGATACTGATGTGGTTCGTTTTACAACGTTCTTCTATCATTTCACATTAATTTTCAACAACTTAGGAAAAGAAAAATTTGTGGACTGGTTCGGATATGGTGCTA
>CAUUUT010000054.1:0-4834 GCA_963548485.1 uncultured Streptococcus sp. | reverse complement strand
ACGATATTATTCTTGGAGAAGAGTATCAAGCGATTGTCATTACAGGGCCGAATACGGGTGGGAAAACCATTCTCTTGAAGACGGTCGGTGTCATTCAACTGATGGCACAGATAGGACTGTATATTCCTGCTGGTGAAAATAGCCGTGTGGGAGTCTTTACGGAGATTTTTGCGGATATTGGAGATGAACAATCGATTGAGCAAAACCTATCGACGTTCTCGTCTCATATGTCGAATATCGTGTCTATTTTGAAACAAATCAACGATAAGAGTTTGGTTTTAATCGACGAAATTGGTTCAGGGACAGACCCACAAGAAGGTTCGTCTCTTGCGATTGCGATTCTCGATTATATTGCAAGTAAGCAAAGTTATGTGATTGCCTCAACGCACTATCCAGAGTTGAAAGCATACGGCTATGACCGTCCTAAGACGATTAATGCGAGTATGGAATTTGATGGGGATACCCTTCAACCAACTTACCAACTCTTACTAGGGGTTCCAGGGCGTAGTAATGCCTTTGATATTTCCAAACGTCTTGGGTTACCATCAATCATTATCGACCAAGCGCGCGGACTTCTTTCTGAAGAAGACCAAGACTTGAATGCGATGATTAGTGACTTGGAACAAAAACGTCGCCGTGCGCAGCGAGATGCCGATAAGATGCGTCATCAGTTAGAGTTGAGTACGCAATTACTTGCGGACTTACAGCGCGAAACGGAACAATTCCAAGCCAATAAAGCACGTCTCTTAGAAGAAGCAAAAGAACGTGCAAATACCTTAATTGAACAGAGTCAAGATGATGCGGATAAGATTTTATCTGAAATTCGTGAACTTCAATTAAGAAGTAAGCAAAGTACCGTTAAAGAGCATGAGATGATTGAGAAGAAAACGGCATTGAAAGACTTGAAGCATGAGCAAGCCTTGAAGAAGAACAAGGTGCTTCGCAAGGAAAAAGCAAAGAAGGCACTGCAAGTTGGACAAAGTGTCGAGGTTCTTTCATTTGGCCAACGCGGTACGCTTGTTGAAAAAGTGAATGACCAGGAATGGGTGGTTCAAATGGGAATCATCAAGATGAAGATTGCCGTTGAGGACCTTTCTCCGATTGCTGAAGCGCAAGAAGCCAAGCAGCAAGTCATCGTGAAGAGTGCACGTAGTAGTCACGTCTCTTCTGAATTAGACCTTCGTGGAAAACGATACGAAGAAGCGATGAAGGATCTAGAGTTATATCTGGATGCAGCCATTCTTGCGAACTATCCACGTGTTACGATTATTCATGGACGTGGAACAGGGGCCATCCAGCAAGGAGTTCATAAGACCCTTCGTAGCCATCGTTCTGTTGCAAGTTTTGAATTTGCGCCGATGAATACGGGTGGAAACGGAGCTACCATCGTTACCTTTAAGTAAACCGTGAGCAGAATAGTTGGTCACTTTCCGGGGGGTTGCTATACTAGGTTTGTAGAAAAAGGAAAGGATGATTCGAATGGTAAAATCATTAACAGATAAAAACTTTGTAGAAGAAACTAAAAATGGAGTAGTCTTAGTAGACTTCTGGGCAACTTGGTGTGGTCCATGTCGTATGCAAGGTCCAGTAATCGACCAATTAGACGAAGAAATGGGAGATAAAGTGACTTTTACAAAAGTAGACGTTGACGAAAACCCAGAAACAGCTCGTGCATTTGGCATTATGAGTATCCCAACATTATTAATCAAAAAAGACGGCGAAGTCGTTGATAAAGTGGTTGGCTACCATGCTAAAGAACAATTAGAAGAAATTTTAGAAAAATATTTATAAAATCTAAAGTCTCCAAACGCTTGATATATCAAGGTTTTTTCCTTGATGTTTCAGGCGTTTTTTTATTTTGTTAAAAATTCTTTCGAAAAGGTGTTGACAAATTTCTATTTTAGTTTTATAGTTAATTACACAAGTAACTAACCAATTAACATAAAGTAATCATGAACAAGGAGGTGCGTTATGAAATTTGATTTTCAAAGTGATATCCCATTATTTCAACAAGTAGCAAATCAACTGGAAGAAGAAATCTTCCATGAAGTCTACAAAGAAGGAGATCAAGTACCGTCGACAACTGAGATTTCCACAGGATATCAAATCAATCCAGCAACGGTATTGAAAGGAATGAACTTACTCGTGAGCGAACAAATACTTGAAAAACGAAGAGGTCTTGGAACGTTTGTAGCAGAAGGGGCCAGAAAAATTATCTTAAGCAAGAAGCAAAATGAATTTGCCAATCAAATGGTGCCAAACTTCTTAAAAGAAGCACAAGCGCTCGGCATTACGAAAGACGAATTAGTAAAAATCATCGAAGGAGGCTTCCAATAATGAGTATTGAAGTCAAAGATTTAAAGAAGAAGTATTTCAAAAAAGAAGCAGTAAAAGGAGCAACGTTCACGATTGAATCAGAAAGTATTATCGGGTTGCTTGGACGAAATGGTGCCGGAAAGAGTACAGTGCTAAATATGATTGCTCGCCGTATCGAAAAGACAAGTGGAGAAATCACTCTTGATGGAGTCGACCTTCATAAGAATCCAAACGCGATGCATGAAGTGTACTTATCAAGTTCGGATAACTGGTTCCCACGCGAATATAAATTTAAAGATCTCCTTACTATCTATCAAGGGACTTACCCAGAATTTGATATGGAATTTGCCCAAGACCTTATCAAAGTGTTCGATGTGAATGTGAAGGGAAAATACTCAAAAGCCTCAACAGGGTACCAAAGTATCATGAAGATTATCTTGGCACTTTGCAACCCTAGCGAATACATCTTCTTAGATGAACCAGTGCTTGGACTGGATGCGAACCACCGCCAACTTTTCAATAAGAAGTTGCTTGAAGCGTATGCGCGCCGTCCTCGTACATTTGTCATCGCAACGCATTTAATCGAAGAAGTCGCTTCAATTCTAGAAAAAGTTATCGTGATTAAAGATGGAGTAGTGACTGAAGAAGTGTTGGTGGAAGATGTTCTTCATAAAGGATATGTCGTTAGTGGAGCTTCCGCATTAGTACAAGAATATGTAGTGGGTAAGAAAGTTCTTGAAACAGACCAAATCGGAAACTTTACAAGAAGCATAGTGATTGGTGCTATTGGAGAAGCACAACCTGGATTAGAGTTTTCTCCATTAACCTTACAAGATTACTTTATCTCAATCACTCGAAAGGAGAATGAATAAGATGAACCGTTTATTATCAGTTGTCAGCATGGGATTAGCTAGAAGATGGAAAACAATTTTAATGTTCTTAGGAATTTGGTGGATTATTACAAGTTTCTTAATGAAGATTTTTGCAAATGGGGACTTTAGCACATTCGGTAGTTATTTCCCAATTTACTTCGATAATGAAATTGCATTTATTATCTTAATCATTGGAATTGGCTATATCGTTGAACAATTCCGCCTAGAAAGCCAATTAGGATTAACTAGAAAAGAACAAATCGAAAGCTTATTCATCCAAACTCTTGTCGATTCTGGAATCATCACACTCATTTACGCCTTATTAATTCCATTAAGAAATGGAGTTTCGTTGGATTCAGTAACCATTCAATCGCGCTTAGGAGACTTATTTGACCCAGAAAATATTGTGATTAGCATCGCAGTCCTTTTCCTTAAGGTCGTTCTAATTCACCTAATCGCAAATGTTCTTGGGATTGTGCTTAATAAATTTAATCAAAAAACAGGCATCTATGGCCTAGCTCTAGTGTGCTTGATTACTGCATTAATTGGAGGAAGTATTGGAAATCGAGTTAGTGAAGGCCAAATGCCAGGTTTTGTAACAGCTTTTCTAGAATTTCTTAATATCATTACAACACATAAAGTGGAATCCATTTCTATCGCATTAGTGATTCTAGTGGCGCTTCAAATCCTCGTTACAAGAAAACATCAAAGCATCGCTCCAGAATAAAATCTATCCCAGAACTCCTGCACATCAGGAGTTCTTTTTATTTAGGGCGGAGGTTTCTCCCCTTTCTTTTTTAGTCCATTGGCCGCATTTTAAAAAAAGTTAAATGCACCAATGTTTGAATGAAAAGGCTGGAGGAGTCAAACGGAGTGCCTATCGGATTCTATAGTGTGAGTAATAGCGAGAGTAACTGATGCGAATTAGCGGTAGTTAGGAATTTATTCCTTACTACTGCTTTGAGGCTCAGTAGGTGAGAGACCATGGCTCGAACCGCTACAGCTATTACAAACACTATGAAGATATCCGATAAAGGCACGCAGTACAGACCCTCCAAAGCCTTTTCATTCAAACACCGAAGGTGCCTTTTAGGTGGTTAACTTTTTCATAAACCAAACCACAATTGAATCAGCGATGCACGAACTATGGTATACTATAGAAGACTAAAGAAAGAAAGGTTGAGAAACCATGAAAAGACCAATCGGGTTTATCGATTCGGGCGTTGGCGGTCTTACCGTCCTCAAAGAAGCCCTCAAACAACTACCAAACGAATCCATGATCTTCCTTGGCGATTCTGCACGTTGCCCATACGGCACACGACCAGTTGAAGAAATTCGTCAATTTACATTAGAAATGGTGCAATTTTTACTAGAAAAAAACATTAAAATGCTCGTGATTGCATGTAATACCGCAACTGCAGTAGTTCTAGAAGAATTACAAAATACATTAACCATTCCAGTTGTTGGAGTGATTCAACCAGGAAGCCTTGCAGCCATTAAACAAACGAATAATGACCGCATCGGAGTTCTTGGCACGAATGCGACCATTGCAAGCAAAGTTTATCCAAAGACCATGCATGACAAAAATAAGGATATTGAAGTATTCGATATCGCTTGTCCGAAATTTGTACCGATTGTGGAAAGTA
>CAUUUT010000053.1:0-4890 GCA_963548485.1 uncultured Streptococcus sp. | reverse complement strand
GACAAGTTCGTATTGTCTTCTTAGTTCCAGCTCGTGGATTATTAGGATATACAACAGAGTTCTTATCAATGACACGTGGATACGGTATTATGAACCACACATTCGATCAATACTTACCATACATTCCAACAAGCATTGGTGGACGCCGTAATGGTGCGCTTGTTTCAACAGATACAGGAAAAGCAACGACTTACGGAATTATGGGTGTTGAAGACCGTGGTGTCATCTTCACTGAGCCAGGTACTGAAATTTATGAAGGAATGATTGTTGGGGAACACTCTCGTGAAAATGACTTAGCGGTTAATATTACGAAAGCAAAACAACAAACGAATATTCGTTCAGCTACGAAAGACCAAACTTCAGTGATTAAGACTCCTAAGAAATTATCTCTTGAAGAGTCATTAGAATTCTTATCAGACGATGAATACTGCGAAGTTACTCCAGAAACAATTCGTTTAAGAAAACAAATTCTAAATAAAGGCGAACGTGAAAAAGCAAATAAACGTAAAAAACAAGCCGAAGCAGAAAATTAATCTGAATTGTAAAAAGGTGGATGCATAGCATCCACCTTTTTTGTTGTTTTTATTGATTTAATTTAACTCGAACAACTTTCTCACTCAAATTTCAGTTTTGAAATTTAAGTGATACCGTATACGGTATCACTTGTATGAGGAATATTGTGTTTTTGCATACAGTTGTAGTATCCTATAGTAGTAAGGTTTATAGAGAGAAGAGATAACAGATGACAAAACAAAGAAAAATAATGTATGGGATTTTTGGAGTGCTGTTTGCGTTTATTTTATTAGCACTTGGATTAATTCAAATGTTTACTTACAGAGGTACTCCAGAAGCGCAAGAAATTTGGAATGTTGCTGCATTCGAGCAGAAAAATAATTGGACTCATTTTGAAGTAACGGGTGAGAAGAAGGGGACACTTATTTTCTATACAGGAGCGATGGTTGAACCTCAAGCTTATGCCAAGTTAGCAGATGGTTTAGCTAAAGAAGGAATCGAAGTGTATCTTATTTCTTCACAGTTAAATCTACCAATATTAGACAATGGAACAATGGCAACGATTGTGAAGGAAGAGCATTTAGATAAAGTTTTTCTTGGAGGGCATTCCCTTGGAGGAGTGGTTTCGACTGTCGAAGCAAAAAATCTAAATGAGAACAATAAAGTTGAGGGTTTAATTCTTTTAGCAAGCTATCCAGATAAGAGTACAGATATTAGTAATACATCAATTCCTGTTTTATCAATCACGGCTTCTAATGATAAAATCTTAAATCAAGAAAAATATCAGGATGGAAAATCAAGATTGCCGCAATCAACCATTTATACGACTATTGAAGGCGGAAATCATAGTGGATTTGGATTATATGGGCAGCAAAATGGTGATGGTGAGGCCACGCTGGAAGCTGAAAAACAACAAGAGCAATTAATTCAACTCATTAAGAATTTTATAAAAACTCACTAAAGCTAGGCTTCGGTCTAGCTTTTTTTATTTGCATTGGTTGAGTTTTACCGATAAGGCAGTTATCATTAAAGTAATGAAATTTGGAGGTGCTCTATATGCAACTAAAAGTAACGAAAAACTGGGTTATAATCGGGACAGGAGTGATTGCGAATGAACTCGCCGTTGCGATGAAATCATTGAATGGAAAACTCTATGGTGTTGCCAATCGCACCTATGAGAATGCTGTGAAATTTGCCGAAAAATATGGCATTGAAAAAGTATACGATGAAATTGATGATGTCTTTACAGATCCTGCAGTGGATATTATTTATATTTCAACACCACACAACACCCATATTCACTATTTACGAAAAGCATTAGCTGCTGGGAAACACGTATTATGTGAAAAGGCAATTACGCTAAACAGTGAAGAATTGGAAGAAGCGTTGCAAATTGCAAAGGAAAATAATGTTATTTTAGCTGAAGCGATGACACTTTATCATATGCCAATCTATAAACAATTAAGAAAAGCAGCTGAAAAATTGGGTGAGCTTCGCATGATTCAGATGAACTTTGGAAGTTATAAAGATTATGATATGACCAACCGTTTCTTCAATCGCAATCTAGCAGGAGGAGCATTGCTAGATATTGGTGTGTATGCTCTGTCATGCATTCGTTATTTTATGAGTGAAGCGCCTAGTTCGATGGTTTCTCAAGTGAAATTAGCGCCAACGGGTGTGGATGAACAAGCTGGAATCGTTTTGACAAATGATGCTGGAGAAATGGCCACTGTCACGATGACACTCCATGCGAAACAACCCAAACGTGGAGTCATTGCATACGACAAAGGGTATATTGAGATTGTCGATTATCCAAGAGCACATAAAGCAACGATTACTTATACAGAAGATGGACATGTTGAAACTTTTGAAGATGAACTAGGACTAGATGCCTTAGCCTATGAAGTACTCGATATGGAGTCAACGATTGATACAGGAGTAGACCATATGCATCTAGAATATACGGTCGATGTGATGAAAATCATGACGGACTTACGATGCGAATGGGGTATCAAGTATCCTGAGGAAGAAGAAGTATGAAGCAACAACAACAATTAAAAGCGATGGAACAATATGCTAAAAGAGTGCTCGACTCAGACACTTCGGGGCATGATTGGTCGCATATTGAAAGAGTCGTCAATACAACAAAGACGATTGCGGAAGGTGAAGGGGCAGATTTATTTATTTGTGAAGCCGCAGCGCTACTGCATGATGTGATCGACGATAAAATTGTCCAAGATCCAGCAGATGCGTTGAAGGATTTGAAAAAATTTCTAACTTCAATCGAAGTGACTCCGGAACAAATTGAAGCTATTGTGTCGATTATTACGAGAATGTCGTTTAAGAATCACAAGGAACAACAAGAACTCTCTCTTGAAGGAAGAGTCGTGCAAGACGCTGATCGATTGGATGCTATTGGAGCTATCGGTATTGCCAGAGTGATGTGTTATTCTGGAAGTACAGGAAGGCCAATTCATCATCCAAATATGAAGCCGCGCAAACAATTGACGACTGAAGAATACCGTAATGGAGAATCCACTGCGATTATGCATTTCTATGAAAAATTACTAAAGTTAAAAGAATTAATGAATACGGACTATGGCAAGAAATTAGCAAAAGGGCGGCATGAGTTTTTAGAACTGTACTTAGAGCAATTTTATGCAGAGTGGGAAGGTAAACGATAAAAGGTGTAAGCGACAAAATTTTTTGTCGCTTATTTGTTTTGAGAAAGAAACAGGTGTAGAATAGATACTGCTTTTATAAAAGTGAAAGGATTGGTTACGTGGAAGAAAAACAACAACAGACAAATAAAGAATTAAGAAAAAATATATTTGTAATTGTTTGGCCAGTGTTTGTAGAGGTGCTTCTCGGGGCACTTTTTGGAATGGTCGACATGATGATGGTCGGTAAGATTCCAGGAGATACTGCTGCGGCCGTTTCTGCTGTGGGGATGACGAACCAACCAATGTTTCTAGGACTTAGTTTGATTCAAGCTTTAAATGTTGGTGGGACTGCGATTATCGCCAGATATTTTGGTGCGAAGAAATACAATCGTATGGGAAATATCTTAAAACATGTCATGATTCTTGCAATGATTTTCTGTGTAACACCTGCAGCGATTTTAATGCTATTATTCGCTCCAGAAATCTTATCGTTGCTAGGTGGAGATGCAACGGTTATTAATGTCGGTGTGGACTACTTTAGAATTGTCACAATTGGTTTTATCTTCCAATCACTATCGTTTACTGTAACAGCAGCGCTTCGAGGGATTGGTGAAACCAAAATTCCGATGAAGAATAATATTATAGCCAATAGCTGTAATGTTATAGGAAATGCCATTTTAATTTATGGTATGTTTGGACTGCCAGCTTTAGGAGTGACAGGGGCAGCAATTGCTACAGCCGCATCGAATTTAATAGCGATGGTGTTAAATGTACGTTATATTTTGTCAGGAAAAAGTATTCTAAAACTCGATTTTAAGGAAAAATTTGAATTTAGGGCGGAAGTGATGCACGATTTAGTACGTATCGGAATTCCAACAGCATTAGAACAAATGGCCCTTCGTTTTGGAGTCATTATGTTCTTGAAGATTGTTTCAGGATTAGGAAACAATGTGTATGCTGCTCACCAAATCGCTTTAAATGTGCTATCACTATCGTATTCGCCAGCGCAAGCGTTTGGTATTACGGCTTCTTCATTAATGGGACAATCACTTGGCGCTAAAGATGAGAAATTAGCAGAGCGATATACGAAGATGTGTCAGCGAATGGGATTAACATTAGCAATCATGATGACCGTATCCATTTACTTTGGAGCTTCTTTATTGGCAGGGCTTTATACGGATAATGTAGAAATCATTCAGAATACAATCATCGCTTTATCCATTGTTGCATTTATTCAGCCGTTCCAAAGTCATCAACTGATTACTTCAGGGGCGTTACGTGGGGCAGGAGATACGGTATGGCCATTGATAGCCATCTTTATCGGATCATGCGTCATTCGATTAAGTTTAGGATATGTATTTGTAAATTTCTTTGGATGGGGACTTGCTGGTGCATGGTACGCGGTCTTTATTGACCAATTTATTCGAGATATGATTATTCTCCTTCGATTTAGAAGTGGACGATGGAAAAATATTCGAATTGCATAAGGGAAAAGGCTAGAGCATTTCAGCTGTTTATCTAAGATGAATGAGAAGAGAAAAAGTCATTTGGCTAATTGAAAATTTGGAAATTCCCAAGAAAACAGATGGATAATGATTTTTTATTGAATTTACAATACTTTTGGTTGTTGCGAGAATAGTGTTTGTGATACTATAGTAAAAAGATGTAAAGAGATTGGAGTTTTCAAACGATTATGGCAAGAAAAGGTTTATTA
>CAUUUT010000052.1:0-5046 GCA_963548485.1 uncultured Streptococcus sp. | reverse complement strand
TTTAGCGATGTGATTCAATCAGCGATTCAATCGCCAAAACCTTTAGACGTACCATTAGGAAGAGATATCTCTGGTAATGTTCGTCTTTGCGATATTACAAAAATGCCGCATATGTTAATTGCCGGGTCAACAGGTTCTGGTAAATCCGTATGTATTAACGGCATTATTACAAGTATTTTAATGAAGACAAAACCACATGAAGTGAAATTAATGATGATCGATCCGAAGATGGTAGAGTTGAATGTGTATAATGGCATTCCGCATCTATTAACTCCGGTTGTAACGAACCCTCGTAAAGCAGCTCAAGCCTTACAAAAAGTAGTAGCTGAGATGGAAAAACGTTACGAATTATTCGCTTCAATGGGAATGCGTAATATCGATGGATATAACGCTCATGTCGAACAATATAATCGTGAAACTGGCGAAAATAACCCAACACTTCCTTATATCGTTGTGATTGTAGACGAGCTTGCGGACTTAATGATGGTTGCAAGTAATGAGGTGGAAGATGCGATTATTCGTCTTGCGCAAATGGCCCGTGCTGCCGGAATTCATATGATTCTTGCGACACAACGTCCATCTGTTGACGTTATTACAGGGATTATTAAAGCCAACGTTCCTTCTCGTATCGCTTTTGCAGTATCCAGTGGTACAGACTCTCGTACGATTATTGACGCCAATGGTGCCGAGAAACTTCTAGGTCGTGGGGATATGCTTTATATGCCAATGGGTGAAAATAAACCGATTCGTGTACAAGGGGCGTTCCTAACAGACGAAGAAGTCGAACGTATCGTTGATTTCGTTAAGAATCAACAAGAAGTAGAGTATGATGAAGCGATGATGCCTTCAGAAAATACAACTTCTGCTAGCGGAAGTGAACCAGAAGACGAACTATTCTACGAAGTGATTGAACTATTAAAAGAACAAGAAACGATTAGTACCTCTTATTTACAAAGAAGATTCCGTATCGGATTTAACCGTGCAGCGCGTATAATTGATGATTTAGAAGCGCGTGGCTATGTTGGACCTGCTGATGGAAGTAAAGGAAGAAAAGTTAATGTTCATGTTTTCAATGAAAATGACGCTTCCGAACTAGGTGAAACCAACGCATAAAAATGTAAAATCCGAACGTTTTTCATAAAAATTACCTCCAATGAAAAGATTTAGCTTGATTTTCATTCTATTTATGTTAGAATGACTGTAGTAAATCATTTATTGGAGGTTTTTTATCGTGAAAACTAAAAAGAATTTAGCTTTATTTGCATTGACACTAGGTGCGACTGCACTATTAGCAGCATGTGGCGGATCAAAATCTGATAGCTCACAAGCATCTTCTCAAAACGCTGGCTCTTCAGACAACTTTAAAGCGGTAATGGTATCTGATACTGGTGGTATTGACGATAAATCATTCAACCAAGGCGCTTGGGAAGGCCTTCAAGAATGGGGTAAAAACAACGGTGGTAAAACAAAAGGGAACGGTATTGATTACATTCTTTCAAAAGCAGAATCTGACTATACTACAAACCTTAACACTGCAGTTTTAAATGAATACAATATCATTTTCGCAATCGGATTTAAATTACAAAAAGCTGTTGATGAAGCAGCAAAAGCAAATCCAGATGCTCACTTTGCGATTATCGATAGTGTGGTTGAACAACCAAACGTTGCTTCAATCAACTACAAAGACCAAGAAGCAGCTTTCCTTGCAGGAGTTGCAGCTGGTTTAACAACTAAAACAAATAAAGTAGCTTTCATCGGTGGTATGCACGGTCCAGCATTAGACAAATTCGAAGCTGGTTTTAAAGCAGGGGTTCAAGCAGTAAATCCTAAAGCAACTGTTGAAATTCAATATGCTGAATCATTCTCAGATGGTGCTAAAGCAAAATCTCTTGCAGAAGCAATGTACGCTTCAGATGTTGACATCATTTATGCAGCAGCTGGTGGTGCAGGACTTGGAGTATTCGCAGCAGCAAAATCAATCGTTGAAGCTAACCCAGATCGTCAAATTTGGGTAATCGGGGTTGACCAAGACCAACAAGCAGAAGGTAAAGTAAACGACTCTCGTAACGTAACATTAACTTCTACACTTAAAGGTGTAAAACAAGCGCTAATCAAATTTAGTGAAGATGCTGCTAAAGGAAACTACCACGGTGGTGAACAAGTACTTTACGGATTATCAGATAACGGCGTTGGTTTAACAGATGGTCAATTATCAGACTCAGTTAAGGAAAAAGTTGCTGTATTCAAGAAAGCAATCATCGAAGGAAAACAAGAAGTTCCTGCGAAACCTTAATTTTAAATAAACGAACTTGAATTGAGAGGAGTAGGAGCTGAAGAGAATACGTATTTCTTCGCTCCTACTTTTGTATACATAGAACACTTTGTGGGGTGAGATGATTGGTAGAAGAAACATTTGTGATTGAGATGAAGGGAATCACGAAGAAGTTTGGTGACTTTGTAGCGAATAATCAGATTGATTTAACATTGAAAAAAGGAGAAATCCATGCGCTTCTTGGAGAAAACGGAGCAGGGAAATCGACGTTAATGAATATTGTTTCGGGGTTATTAGAACCAACGGAAGGAGAAATTAAAGTTAATGGTGTACCGACAAAGATTGATTCGCCAAATACAGCGAATCGATTAAAGATTGGAATGGTTCACCAACACTTTATGCTTGTTAAGAAATTTAGCGTAGTGGAGAACATTATCCTTGGTAAGGAGCAAACAAAGTTCGGTTTTATCGATAAAAATGCGGTAAAAGCAGAAATTATGGAACTTTCTAAAAAGTACCATCTTGCTGTAGACCCTGATGCAAAGGTTGAAGATATTACTGTTGGGATGGAACAACGTGTTGAGATTTTGAAGACATTGTATCGTGGTGCGGATATTTTAATCTTTGATGAACCTACTGCAGTGTTAACTCCGCAAGAAATCGAAGAATTGATTGTAATCATGAAGCAATTAACTAAAGAAGGGAAATCCATCTTCTTAATTACTCATAAGATTAAGGAAATTCAAGCTGTTGCTGACCGTTGTACTGTTATCCGTCGTGGAAATGTGATTGGAACTGTTGAGATTGGTAATGTTACGGACCAAGAATTAGCAGATATGATGGTAGGACGTTCCGTATCCTTCAAGACACAAAAAGAAGCTGCTAAACCAACATCAGAGGCATTAGTGATTAAAGATTTAGTCGTTAAAGATAGTCGTGGTATTGAAGCTGTTAAGGGACTAAATTTAACGGTGAGACACGGTGAAGTTGTCGGGATTGCTGGGGTTGACGGAAACGGACAGTCAGAACTCATTCAAGCCTTATCTGGATTACGTACCATTGAAAGTGGAACGATTGAATTAGATGGAGTAGACATCACGAAGTTACCTACAAGACAACGTACAGAAGGGGGCCTTGGGCATATTCCAGAGGACCGTCATAAACATGGTCTTGTTCTTCAAATGGGACTCGATGAAAACATCGGACTTCAAACATACTATAAAGAACCATTATCAAAGAATGGCTTCTTAAATAAGAAAGCTTTTGTAGATTTAGCAGAACGTTTAATTGAAGAATTTGACGTGCGTACTCCTAGTCCTACAGTGGCTGCTGGAGCTCTATCTGGTGGTAACCAACAAAAAGCGATTATTGCTCGTGAGATTGATCGTGACCCAAGTTTACTCATTGCGGCTCAACCAACACGTGGGTTAGACGTGGGAGCGATTGAATATATTCATAAGCGTTTGATTGATCAACGGAATAAAGGGAAAGCAGTATTGCTGATGAGTTTTGAATTAGACGAAATTTTAAACGTTGCGGACCGTATTGCTGTAATGTATGAAGGTCGTATCGTAGACGTACTAGATACAAAAGAAACAAATGAAACAGAATTAGGATTATTAATGGCGGGTTCGACAAGAGAACAAGTAAGAGCCAAGGAACAGGAGGCGTTGTAAGATGAAAAAATCAAAATACAAAAAGATTCTTATTCCGGTCCTATCAGTGGTTTTAGGATTATTAGTCGGCGCCATTATCATGTGGGTATTCGGCTTTGATGTTGTTAAAGGATATTCCGCATTACTCAAAGGATCGCTTGGAAAACCATTTTATATTGGTGAAACCTTAAGACAAGCCACACCTTTAATTCTTGTGGCACTCGGATTTGCATTTGCAAGTTACGCTGGTTTCTTCAATATTGGGGTTGCTGGTCAAGCGTTAGTCGGTTGGTTTGCTTCTGTTGCAACAGGTCTCTTACTACCTGATTTACCTAAGATCATTCTATTACCATTATGTATTTTTATGGGGATGCTTGCAGGAGCCGTTTGGGCAGGAATTGCAGGTTACTTAAAAGCGTACTTTAATGCGAGTGAAGTCATTGTAACGATTATGTTGAACTATACAGCACTTCATATCGTAAACTATGTGATTCGTGAAGTTTTAACAGAAAAAGCAGAAATCACAGCTTCAGTTCCAGAAGCAGCAAGCTTAAGAATGCAATTCTTGTATCAATTGACAGGAAAATCAACCTTGCATGGAGGTATCTTTATTGCGATTCTGGCTGTCTTCATTGTGTGGTTAATTATGAATAAAACAACAACTGGTTTCGAATTAAAAACAGTAGGATTAAATAAACACGCTGCAGAATATGCGGGCATGAGCGCGAAGAAGACGATTATTCTTGCGATGGTTATCTCTGGTGCCTTAGCAGGTCTTGGTGGAGTAATGGAAGGGTTAGGAACTTTCCAAAACGCCTTTGCTTCAGAAAGCCTTCCAAGTATTGGATGGGACGGAATGGCGGTATCGCTTCTTGGGTTGAATAATCCAATCGGTATTCTATTCTCTGCATTAGTATTTGCGATTCTTCGTATCGGTGGTATTTCAATGCCGCTCCTTGCAAAGATTCCAACCGAAATCGTGTCTATCGTAGTTGCATTTATCATCTTCTTTGTAGGTGCGAACTACTTAATGGAAGTTATTGTTGATAAATTCCCTCAATTTGGGAAGAGAAAGGGGTAATGAGAAATGGATTTAGTAACACTTTTACAAGTAGTTGT
>CAUUUT010000051.1:0-5137 GCA_963548485.1 uncultured Streptococcus sp. | reverse complement strand
AATCTAAGAGGTGAATCTTTGTGAAACGCATTGCTGTTTTAACAAGTGGAGGAGATGCTCCAGGGATGAATGCCGCTGTACGTGCGATTGTACGTAAGGGTATTTATGAAGGGTTTGAAGTCTATGGAATTAACTATGGATACGCTGGTTTAGTAGCTGGTGATATTCGTAAATTAAATCCATCAGACGTAAGTGACTTAATTGGTCGTGGGGGTACATTCTTGTATTCTGCACGTTATCCTGAATTCGCAAATCGCGAAGGTCAAGAAAAAGGAATCGAACAATTAAAGAAATTCGGTATTGAAGGTTTAGTTGTTATCGGTGGTGACGGAAGCTATCAAGGTGCTGTTGCTTTAACAAAACTTGGTTTCCCAACAGTTGGGGTTCCAGGAACAATCGACAATGATATTCCAGGTACGGAATATACAATTGGTTTTGATACTGCAATCAATACTGTATTAGAAGCGCTAGACCGTCTTCGTGATACTGCGACATCACACGTTCGTACATTTATCGTTGAAGTTATGGGTCGTCGTGCTGGAGATATCGCACTTTGGACAGGGGTTGCCAGTGGTGCAGAACAAATTTTAATTCCTGAACAAGATTTTGACTTAGCTAAAGTAGCGGAAGAAATCAAACAAGGCCGACTAAATGGTAAGAAGCATACATTAATTCTTCTTGCAGAAGGCGTAATGTCAGGTGAGGAACTTGCGAAGAAACTACGTCAATACGATAGTGATTTCCATACTCGTGTAACAGTACTTGGACACGTACAACGTGGTGGAGCTCCAAGTGCACGTGACCGTGTTCTTGCGAGCCGTATGGGTGCTAAAGCAATCGATTTATTAAAAGAAGATATCGGTGGCGTGTGTGTTGGTGTTAAAGCTGAAGAAATTATTTACAGCGATATCGTTGAAACATTAGCAAACGGCAAACATTTACCTAACTTAGAGTTGTATCAACTAAATAAAGAAATTTCATTCTAAAACTAAAGGAGTCAACATAAAATGAAAAGAACTAAAATTGTATGTACTATTGGACCTGCTAGTGAAGCACCAGAAAAATTAGCAGCATTAGCAGAAGCAGGTATGAACGTTGCACGTCTAAACTTCTCACATGGTGACCATGAAGAACATTTAGCTCGTATCAACACAATCAAAAAAATCCGTAAAGAAACAGGACGTGTTATTGCGATTCTTTTAGATACAAAAGGACCAGAAATCCGTACACATGATATGGAAAATGGTGCGATTGAGTTCCACACTGGTGACGTTGTTCGTATTTCAATGACTGAAGTTTTAGGAACAAAAGAAAAATTCTCTATTACTTACCCAGAATTAATCAACGATGTTAAACGTGGATCAATCATCCTTGTTGATGATGGTTTAGTAGGTTTAGCAGTTACTGAAGTAGATCATGCAAATGGTGAAATCGTCTGCGTGGTAAACAACAGTGGTGTTGTTAAAAATAAAAAAGGAATCAACGTTCCTGGAGTTAAAACAAACTTACCTGGTATTACTGAAAAAGACCGTGCGGATATTATCTTCGGTATCGAAAACGACATCGACTATATCGCAGCAAGTTTCGTTCGTCGTGCTTCAGACGTTCAAGAAATTCGTGAATTATTAGAAGAACATAACGCAACTCACATCCAAATTATTCCAAAAATCGAAAATCAAGAAGGAATCGACAACATTGACGAAATCTTAGCATTATCTGACGGTTTAATGGTTGCTCGTGGAGACATGGGTGTTGAAATCGCTGCGGAAGAAGTTCCAATCGTTCAAAAAATGTTAATCAAGAAATGTAACACTTTAGGTAAACCAGTTATCACTGCAACTCAAATGTTAGATTCAATGCAACGTAACCCACGTCCAACACGTGCGGAAGTTGGTGACGTAGCGAACGCTATCTTCGATGGTACAGATGCAGTTATGTTATCTGGTGAATCTGCAGCAGGGGATTACCCAGTTGAAGCTGTTCGTACAATGGCTAATATCTGTGTTCGTACAGAACAAGAAATCCGTGTACGTGACAAATTCAAATTAAAAGCATTCGATGAAACTGATGTGGCAGAAGCAATTGGTCGTTCAGTAGCTCATACAGCTAAAAACTTAAAAGTGAAAACAATCGTTGCTGCAACTGAATCAGGACATACTGCGAAAATGATTTCTAAATTCCGTCCTGACGCAACAATCTTAGGTGTAACTTCAACAGAACGTCAACAACGTGCTTTAGCATTAATCTGGGGTGTTAAACCAGTAATCGTTGATCGCGCTAAATCAACTGACGAAATGTTTGAATTATGTCTTCAAGCAGTACGTGACCACCACACTGCTAAAGAAAACGACTTAGTAATCATCACTGCTGGTGTTCCTTTAGGAATTAAAGGAACAACAAACATGATGAAAGTTGCTCGCGTATAATTTATTGAAATAATGCTAAAAGCTTGAACAAACCGTAAAAAGTTGTTCAAGCTTTTTTGTTATGTAAAGTCCAATGCTAAAATAATGAGAAATCGTTAGAAGTACAAGGATATAAATGACTGTAAGCCCTATTTTGTGGTAAAATAAAGGGACAAATGTAAAGAGAAGGAGGTTTGTTATGACAAGTGAATTATCGACCGTTGTTCAAGCCATTATCACGGATGAAAATGAAAAGTACTTTTTCGTTCAAAAGAGTGGAGAAACATTCCGTCTAAAAAAAGACGACACTACAGAATCGCTCAAAATTGGGGATGTAGTAACGGGGTTCTTATATGAGAATTCTTCCCGTAAAAAAGTCTTTACCTTAAATGTTCCAGAAGTAACAAATGAAAGTTATGGATGGGCGAGCGTGACTCAAGTTAGAAAAGACTTAGGGGTTTTCGTAGATATTGGTTTAGAAGATAAAGATATGGTAGTTTCATTGGATGAACTTCCAAGTATGAAAGAATTATGGCCAAAGAAAAATAATCGTTTATATGTCACTCTGATTAAAGACAAAAAAGACCGCACATGGGCAACGATGGGAGATGGTCAGGCATTAAACGAGAAAGTGATTCGTGGTCATAAAGGACAACTCAATAAAGACCTAACTGGAACCGTAACACAAGTGAGACTTGTTGGAACGACCATCATCACACCAGAAGGATATAAGTTATTCTTGCATCCAACGGAACGCTTATATGAACCAACACTTGGAGAAGAAGTTACGGTTCGTGTGATTGGCTTACGTCCTGATGGTGTACTGAATGTATCGATGCGTCCACGTGCTCACGAAGCAATTGGAGACGATGCAGAGATGATTGTGGCGATGTTGAAAAATCGTCCAACACATACACTTCCTTATTGGGATAAAACAGATCCAAAGACCATCAAAGAGATTTTTGGAATTAGTAAAGGGCAATTTAAACGTGCTATTGGTAACTTATTAAAAGCAAAACGAATTACACAAGAAGAAGGATTTATCCATCTGATTGAAGAATAATGAGTGGAGGCGAGTCGCTTGTCATCTATTTCTATTGAAGGGATTCAAAAGAAATTACAAGAAGAAGGCTTTAAGCTGACCCTGCAGAGACAGGCAACAGTAGAAATCCTTCTAGAACATCTAAATGAACTCCTGACTGCTGAAGAAATATACATGTTTGTGAAGCAGAAGTATCCAGATATTGGACTAGCTACAGTGTATCGAACATTGGAAATTTTAACGGACTTAGGGATTATTTCTAGAAATCTATTTGATGATGGCATTGGCCGTTATCACTTGAAGCAGAATGTGAATCGTCATTTTGCGCATCATCTGTTATGTGTGAAATGCGGTCAAATTCAAGAAGTTGAAGAGGATTTACTGGTTGATGTCGAACAGAAAGTACTAGAGCAATTCCAGTTTCAAGTGCTGGATCATCGTCTCACTTTCCATGGGATTTGTAAAAATTGCCTGCAAAAGGAAGGGTAGAAGATGAAAGAAATACACTACTTCCTAGATAGTATTGCTGTTCAAGGGTTATCTGAGAATACCGTTATGAGCTATAAACGAGACTTGGAAAAGTTCTCTCAATTTTTAGAAGAACAAAAGGTGACACGTCTGCAAGATGTGGACCATACAACGATGGTGCTCTTTCTTCAAAAGCTAAAAAAAGATGAGTACGCCGTTAGTTCAACGAGCCGCATGATTAGTTGTTTGAAGAAATTTTTCCAGTTTCTCGTGCAAGAGAGAATGATTGATCGAGATCCGACTCAACAAATTCATCCCCCTAAACCGAAGAAACAGTTGCCAAAAGCGCTCAGTATCGACGAAGTGAATCGATTGTTGGAGGTGCCGGACACAACAACGGTTTTAGGACTAAGAGATAAGGCAATGCTAGAACTCTTATATGCAACTGGGATGCGGGTGAGTGAATTAATCAGCATTGAACTTAGTGATTTGCATCTAGAGCTTGGATTCCTACAAACGATTGGGAAAGGGAATAAGCAACGTATCATTCCAATCGGTCAAGAAGCAACCAACTGGATTCAAAACTATTTAGAGTATGCTCGTCCTGCCTTAGAAGATGAGAAGAAACTCTCGAATGTCTTATTTTTAAATCATCGTGGGGGACCGTTTACGCGTCAAGGCTTCTGGAAGAATTTGAAGAAAATTGTTCAGACGGCGATGATTACAAAGGAAGTAAGCCCGCATACATTGCGCCATTCCTTTGCAACACATATTTTAGAAGCGGGAGCTGACCTTCGAATCGTGCAGGAATTACTCGGGCACTCAGATATTAGTACGACACAAATTTATACACATATTACAAATGAACGAATGAAGGAAATTTACAAACAAGCACATCCTCGCTCGTAATAAAGAAAATGGAGATGGAAACTATGAAATTTAAAAGAATACATGTCATTGTAATGGACTCTGTAGGGATTGGAGAAGCACCTGATGCTGCAAACTTTGATGATGCGGGTTCACATACTCTAGGTCATATTTCTGAAACGGTAGGCTTAAATGTACCAAATATGCAACGTTATGGCTTAGGAAATATCGCTCCTTTAAAAACAGTTCCACCAGTAGAACATCCTGAAGGAAGCTACACTAAATTAGAAGAAGTTTCTGTAGGGAAAGATACAATGACAGGTCACTGGGAATTAATGGGATTAAATATTAAAAC
>CAUUUT010000050.1:0-5169 GCA_963548485.1 uncultured Streptococcus sp. | reverse complement strand
ATTCGAATGCTTGTGGAATACCTGCAGGGTTCTTACCACCTGCTTGAGCCATATCAGGACGGCCTCCGCCTCCACCTTGGATCGCTGGAGCAATCGCCTTAATGATATCGCCTGCTTTTAATCCTTTTGCAATTGCATCTTTAGATACGGCTACTAAAAGATTTGCTTTATCTTGTGAAGATGTCCCTACTACAAAGATATCGCTGGCACCTTTTTGTCTCCATGTATCTGCTAGTTGACGTAATTCATCCATCTCTTTATTTTCAAGAGCTACAGTGATGAATGAAGTTCCGTTTACTTCTTCTACGTTATTGAAAACATCTGCTACTTCAGATTTCATGATTTTAGCTTTTAGTTTCGCAATTTCACCATTTGCTTCTTTCAATTCTTGGCCTAAAGTCGCAACGCGTTCTACAACTGTATCTAATTGAATGGCTTTGACTTCACCAGCAACTTGTTTTAATAAGTTTTCGTGATGAGTTAATAAGTCAAATGCTTCTTTACTTGTGACAGCCTCGATACGACGAACACCAGCACCGATACCTGATTCAGAAACAATCTTGAATAATCCGATTTCTTGAGTGTTGCCAACATGGATACCACCACAAAGTTCGATTGACCAATCTCCAATGTTCACCATACGAACTAAGTTGCCGTATTTTTCACCAAAGAGTGCCATTGCCCCACGGTTCTTAGCATCTTCTAGAGTTGTTTCAATCGTCACTACTTCTAAACCAGCCCAGATTTTCTCATTTACGATACGTTCCATTTCAGCTAATTCTTCAGCAGTTACTTGTCCAAAGTGACTGAAGTCGAAACGTAATGTTGTTGGTGTTACAAGAGAACCTGCTTGATTTGCGTGAGTTCCTAGAACATCTTTTAATGCTTGGTGTAATAAGTGAGTTGCTGTATGGTTTTTAATGATTTTCGCACGTTCAGATGCATCTACCACTAATGTGTAAGTAGCGTTTACTTGTAAGTCGCCTAACACTTCTACAGTGTGTAATGGTTGTCCGTTAGGAGCTTTCTTCACTTGTAATACATTTGCTACTACTGTGCCGTTCGCATCTCGGATAATACCGTGGTCTGCTAATTGTCCACCCATTTCAGCGTAGAATGGTGTACGGTCAAACACTAATTGAGCATGTGCATCTTTATGTGCAGATTCTACTAATTCATCATCAACAACGATGGCTTTTAGTACGCCTTCTTCTGTTGTTGAAGCATATCCAACGAATTCACTTTCTACAGTGATATCACGTAAAACTGCAGATTGTACGTTCATGGATGTTTCAGTATTACGAGCAGCACGCGCGCGGTCTTTTTGAGCTTGCATTTCTGCTTGGAATCCTTCTTCATCAACAGTGAAACCATTGTCGCTTGCGTATTCCAATGTTAATTCATAAGGGAATCCGTAAGTGTCATAAAGTTTAAATGCATTTTCTCCAGAAAGTGTTGTTTCGTTTGCAGCTTTCATGTCTGCAAAAATAGTTTCTAAGATGGCTAAACCATCATGAATTGTTTCTTGGAAACGATCCTCTTCGTTTGCAATCACTTTTTGGATGAATTCCATATTTTCAGTCACTTCTGGATAGTAGCTATGCATAATTTGCGCTACTGTTGGAACTAATTTCGTTAAGAATGAACCTTGAATTCCTAAACGTTGTCCGTGCATTACAGAACGACGGATTAAACGACGGATGATATATCCACGACCTTCGTTTGAAGGAAGCGCACCATCCCCAATCGCAAAACTTACCGCACGAATGTGGTCAGCAATGACTTTAAATGAAACATCTAATTCTTTAGAGTCATTGTATTTCTTACCAGCACTTAAGCCTTCTAATTGCTTAATAATTGGCATAAATAAGTCTGTTTCAAAGTTTGTTGGTGTATCTTGAATGACAGATACCACACGTTCTAGACCCATCCCCGTATCGACGTTCTTATGTGGTAATGGTGGATACGTTCCATCTGGCATATGGTTGAATTGAGAGAATACTAAGTTCCAAATTTCTAAGTAACGTTCATTTTCTCCACCAGGATAGTTTTCTGGATCATCTTCTGCTAAGTTATTATATTTTTCTCCACGGTCGTAGAAAATCTCGGTATCTGGACCACATGGACCAGCACCGATATCCCAGAAGTTATCTTCTACTGGAATGATGTGATCTTCAGGAAGACCTACTTTATCCATCCATAACGCTTTTGTTTCTGGATCTTTTGGATAGTAAGTAACATATAGACGATTTGGATCTAATGCTAACCATTTTTCACTTGTTAAGAATTCCCATGCCCATGGAATGACTTCTTCTTTGAAATAGTCCCCGATTGAGAAGTTCCCCATCATTTCGAATAATGTATGGTGGCGAGCGGTGTGCCCTACGTTTTCGATATCGTTTGTACGAATACTCTTTTGAGCATTTGTAATACGTGGAACTTCTGGTGTTTCAGTTCCATCGAAGTATTTTTTAAGAGTAGCAACACCTGAGTTAATCCATAATAATGTTGGATCGTTTACAGGAATTAAGCTAGCACTTGGTTGCACCTTATGTCCTTTTTCTTGGAAGAAATCAAGGTACATTTGACGAATTTCGCTACTTGATAATTTTTTCATCTTCATTCTCCTTCTTTTTGTAAATAAAAAAACTGCCCCATTGCTACAAGGGCGTCCTACCGCGGTACCACCTTGCTTACAATGAAACAGTTGTTCATTCATCTCTAATTCCGATAACGCTGGAAGAGCGTTTGTATTTCTACAAAGAGTTCAATCGGGAGCACGATTTTGATGGCTATTTTCACCAGACAAGCCTCTCTAATTTGTAAAATCTCAATCCGATTGCTTACCTTAAGAAGTATACGAAAAGCACCTTGTTTTGTCAACTATTGCAAGTCTTGTTGACCTTTTATCGGAATACGTAAATAGATTTTTGTATACTCATTTGGTTTTGAGTCAATCGTCATCGTAAATGCTTCTCCAAAAAATAGTTTCAATCGTTCAGTGACGTTCTTGATTCCGATACCACCAAGTTGTTTCGTTGAAGTGGCTTCTCCAGTCATTCCAACTCCATTATCGGCAATACAAATCTCAATCCATTCGTCAATCTTCAAAAGAGTAATATCGATTTGTCCTGGTCTATCGATTTCTTTAATGCCATGATAGATGGCATTTTCCACAAGTGGTTGAATCACAATTTTTGGAATCATTACTTGAGGAATTTCTTCTGAAAAATCAATTCGATAATTTAACTTATCACCATATCTTTCTTTTTGAATAAATAAATATTGTCGTACATGCTCTATTTCTTGTTGTAACGTTACGAGTTCATTTCCTGCATTCAGTGAAAGTCTAAAATAATTAGAGAGTGCTTTTGTAATTTCAACAACCTTTTTATGATCTTGAAATTCCGCCATCCAAATAATGGTATCTAAAGTATTGTAAAGGAAATGCGGATTTATTTGACTCGTCAGTGCCTTTAATTCATAAATTCTCGTCAGTGATTCTTGTTCTTTTTCATCCTGCATGAGCTTTTCGATTTTCTCTAACATTTGATTGAAGCTAGCAGCCAACACTTGGAATTCTTCTGCTCCATTCTCCTGTGCACGAATCGTAGTATCGCCTTCTTCTACCTTCTTCATAACTTGACCTAACTGTTTTACTGGAAGAAGTTGATAACGCATCAATGCATAGATTCCGAACATACAGATCATTAAACTGATAATCCCAACAACACTTACAATCGCAAGCAATTTTAATGATGTCTCTTTAAAACTACTAAACGAGCTTACCCCTACTAGGATCCAATCAACATTCCCTATGGTACTCTTATGAACAAAAAAATCTTCAGAAACCATCGAATCCATCGGACTGTTAGAGATATCTTGAACAGACATTTGTTTTTCTACCGACTCGAACACTTCAGAATCCGGGTGGTAAATAATCGTTCCATCTTTTTCGATGACAAAAGCATACCCGTTTGTTCCTAAAGAAAGTTCTTTAACATACTTTTCTAATTCTTGATAGTCTACATCTAAACGAATCACTCCAAGATGTTGTCCGTCTTCTCCTTTTATCTCCTGACTGATAGAAATTACCACTTGATTACTATGATTCTTCGTCGATTTAATAATAGGCGTATTTGATTTGATGACAGCCTCTTTATACCACTCCTGTGCCATCATATCACTAGACGTTACCATCTCTTCATCCATACCCGTTTTTAAAATTCTACCGTCTTTTGTCACAAACAAGATGGCTCTAAAGTCTGGATGACTCTTTAAAATCGTATCAAACAACTGATGAATTGCTTCCTCGTTGTTTGCTTGGCCATTCTGGGCATAAGTCTGAATTTCTTTTGACTTTGCTAATGCAATTGATGTGGATTTTAAATTACTGACATACTGTTCAATATATTTTGCACTCGTATCTATCTCATGAATCGTATGCTCTTCCACTTCTCTATGAAACAGTTCACTACTTTGAACCCAATAGAAGCTACCAATAATGACGACTAGTACCAAAAGCATTAAACTTAGATATCCAAATAATCGTGTAGCTAATGACTGTTTTCTCATACATCGGCTCCATTTCTAAATTTTTTTGGGGTGATGCCCACTATCGATTTAAAGCGGTATGAAAAATAATTCATATCTTCGATACCGACAGCTTGTGCTACTTCATATATTTTCATATCGGTTGATAGTAAGAGTCTTTTAGCCATTTGAATACGCTGCTCTGTCACAAACTCTTGGAATGACTTACCAAGTTCCTTCTTGATGAGCATACTTAAATAATTCGAGCTAAATCCTAATTGTTTTGCTAGTCCAACAAGAGATAGTTCCGGATTCGATAATTGTTCTAAAATCAGTTTCTCAAAATGGACAGATTCAGATTGACTAGTATTTTTATTGGCTAATTCTAATAGTCTTCTTTGTTTTTCCTCTTCGTTCAGTTTGGAAACAACTTTTACGAGCAAGGATTCAATTTCTGTTTTAGTAACAGGTTTTAAGATATAATCATCGACCCCTAATTTAACTGCTGATAGCAAATAATCCACATAATCATATCCTGTTAAGAAGATGATTCTTAACTGTGGAAATTCAGCTCTAGCCAGTTGCGCCAATGTAATTCCATCCATTTTTGGCATATTAATATCCGTCAATAAAATA
>CAUUUT010000049.1:0-5196 GCA_963548485.1 uncultured Streptococcus sp. | reverse complement strand
TTGCGCTTGTAATGATTGTCATTACATTTGCCGTGATGAAGGCATTGAATGTACTAGCAAAATCCATGGACAAGCGAGGTGGAGACATTGCGTAAAAATAAATTACTAACAATGATTGCGACGGTTGTCTTCTTATTCCTATTCTTACCACTCGTGATTATTGTGATTACATCTTTTGGAACGGAAGCGATTATTACCTTCCCGATTAAAGGATTTACAATCGACTGGTATATTATGGCGCTAACGTCAAAAGCCTTTATGTCGAGTTTACAGCTGAGCTTATTAGTGGGCGTTGTAGCTACACTCCTTGCGTTGGTCATTGGGGTGCCTGCAGCGTACGTATTATCCAGAGACCAGTTTAGAGGGAAGAAATTAATGAAGGATTTCTTCTTATCTCCAACAATGATTCCAGGGATTGTCGTAGGGTATTCCTTGTATCAAATGATCGTTGTGACGTTTAAATTCCCAATTCTACCTGGATTACTCATTGGGCACTTCCTCATTAGTATTCCATATGTAATTCGTGTAGTTGGTTCGAGTATGGAACAAGTGGATGTTTCGATGGAGGAAGCCGCTTGGACGCTTGGATGTACGAAGAAGAGAGCTTTTGCGACGGTACTCTTACCGAATATCACTTCAGGAATTTTCGCGGCGTTTATGCTAGCGTTCGTGAACTCATTTAACAACGTTCCAGTATCGATGTTCTTATCTGGTCCAGGCGTGACCATGCTTCCAACGACTTTATTAAGTTATATGGAATTCAACTACGATCCATCTGTTTCAGCTTTATCAGTAATTTTAATGTTTGTAACGATGGGGATTATGATTGCGATTGAAAAAACGTTGGGATTAGCTTCCATTTCATAAGGAGAAAGATATGTCATTTGTAAAATTAACAGATGTAAATATGATCTATGATAATAAGCATCATATTTTAAAAGATTTGAATTTATCGATTGAAAAAGGGGAATTGGTTTCCTTACTTGGTCCGAGTGGTTGTGGAAAAACAACTACGCTTCGTATTGTAGCCGGACTCCTTAGTCAAAATAGCGGAACCTTCGAATTAGACGGTGAGGATATGACAAAAGTGCCTGTCCATCATCGCCAATTCGGGATGGTATTTCAAAGTTACGCATTATTCCCACATTTAACAGTGGCTGAAAATGTAGCGTTCGGATTGAAAGTGAGAAAAGAAAGTAAAGCAGTCATCGACGAGAAAGTCGCTAAAATGCTTGAAGTGTGCGGCCTATCAGAACTTGGTGATCGCTATCCAAAACAACTTTCAGGAGGGCAAAGACAACGTGTGGCTCTTGCTAGAGCGCTTGTTATTGAGCCAAAACTCTTATTACTCGATGAACCATTAAGTAACTTGGATGCCAAACTTAGACTTCAAATGCGTCTAGAAATCAAACGTATCCAGCAACAATTTAAAATTACAACCTTATTCGTAACACACGATCAAGAGGAATGTTTCTCTATTTCAGATAAAGTTGCCGTTATGAATAATGGGATTATCGAACAATACGGTACTCCTGAAGAAATTTATCAACATCCAACCACTGAGTTTGTTGCTCGTTTCATTGGATTTGAAAACTTTATCAAAGGTACGGTTCAAGCAGATCACACAGTTCAATTGTCGAATGGTCTTGTTCTAGAAACGTTGAATCATGACAAGGAAGGCGATGTGACGGTAACGATTCGTCCAGATCATATTGAACTCTTAAACGAAGGCGATGGAGTTCTTCCAGGTGAAATTTTAGTAAGAACCTTCATAGGAAAAGCATATCAGTATGAAGTGAAAACGGAAGTGGGCGTGCTTCTTGTGAATAACCCAGCCGTTTTAGAAGTAGGAACGAAAGTCTCTCTAGCGTTCCCTAAAGATCATGTCATTGTGTTATAAAATAAAAAATTTAAGGAGTGTACACACATGAAAAAATCAATTGCAGGTATTGCAGTAGCGTCGTTATTAGTATTAGCAGGTTGCGGAAATAGCCAAGCGAATTTACCAAAGAATGATGCAACAACAGCAGGAGGAGATGCTTCGAAAGGAGCTTCTACTGAATTAGTGTTATCCACATTCGGATTAAGCCAAGATATCGTTGAACGTGATATTATTAATCCATTTGCTGAAGCGAATGGCGTTAAAGTGACATTAGAAGTTGGGAATGCATCAGAACGCTTAACAAAAGTTCAAAGTGGTGGAAGCAACATCGACGTTATCGAACTATCACAATCAGGTTCTACAAAAGGAACGACTGAAGGATTATTTGAAACAGTCACTGAAAAAGAAATTCCAAACCTTGCTTTATTAACTGATGGTGCTAAAGAAGTGTTCCAAAATGGTGGAGGAATTCCGTTTTCAATTAACAGTATTGCCATTGTTTACGATAAAGAAAAATTAGGTCGTGAAATTAAAGATTGGAGCGACTTATGGTCTCCGGATTTAAAAGGGAAAGTAGCCATTCCTGATATCACAACAACAGGTGGTCCATTATTCTTATCTGTAGCGGCTGATAAAGGTGGTAAAGCTCTTAAAGACGATAAAGGTGCAGCAGCCTTCAAAGCGTTGGAAGAATTAAAACCAAATATCGTTAAAACATATTCTAAATCAAGTGACTTAGCAAATATGTTCCAAGCTGGCGAAGTACAAGTGGCAGTAGTTGTAGACTTTGCTATTTCTACAGTAAAAAAAGCTAATCCTAATGTTGTATCAGTCGTTCCTGAATCTGGAACTTATGCAAACTACAACACAGTGAATATCGTTAAAGATGCGAAGAACAAAGAAAATGCGTACAAATATGTCAACTTCCGTATCGGCGCTGAAAACCAAGCTGTAAAAGCAAAATCATTGAGTGAAGCTCCTGTTAATAAAGATGTAAAATTAGCAGATGATGAAGTGAAAACAATGACTTATGGTAACGTTGCGAAACGTGCAAAAACAGTTGATTTCAAACTTGTAAACGAAAACCTTAAAGCTTGGATTGACCAATGGAATAAAATTTTAAACCAATAGAATGCTGAATTCTATTTAAGGACACATCAGAATAAAGAATTGACGAAGCCGCTAGATAGTTGTTAGACTGGCGGCTTTGTTCTTCTAATGCGAGTTTTGATTGTTCTTATAATGGAATTCAATTAGAATAAAGAAGACATGAAAGGAGAGGCAATGATGAGAATCGGTTATAAAAATGCATGGATTTTAACGATGGATGATGCCTTTACAGAGTACAGAAGTGGATATTTAGTGATGGAGGAACACTCTATTGTTGAAGTAGGTGCGATGAATCAATTTGAGGAAAGTAAGGCTGAAGAGTGGATGGATGCAAAGGGCGGAATCCTACTTCCTGGATTCGTGAACGCTCATACGCATTGCGGGATGATTCCGTTTCGTTCATTAGGAGATGATTGCCCAGACCGTCTCAGACGCTTCTTATTTCCACTAGAACAAGAAGTGGTCGATGAACCATTAATTTCAAGGAGCACGGCTTATGCGATTGCAGAGATGCAACTAGCAGGGGTGACTGCGATGTGTGATATGTATTATTTTGAAGATGCCGTTGCCACAGTCGCAAAAGAAATGAAGATGCGTTCTCTTGTAGGCGAAACGATTATCGATATGAAGACGCCCGATAGCAAGAATACAGACGAAGCCTTAGCCTATACACAAGCATTTGTTGACGAGTGGAAAGGGGACGAACTCGTACATCCATTAATTGCTCCTCATGCTCCAAATACAAATACTAAAGAAGTAATGAGAGCGATTCTGGAGTTTGCAAAAGAAAACCAAGTTCCAATTACACTCCATGTTTCTGAGATGACGTATGAGATGGATTATTTCCGTAAAACATATAATCAAACTCCAATTGAATTTTTAGAGTCGCTTGGATTTTTTGAAGTGCCAGTTATTCTAGCACACGGGATTCTAATGACGGAATCCGATGTTGAAATTCTGGCTAAGTATCCAAAAGTCAGCGTCGTTCACTGCATCGGTGCCAATACCAAGTCTGCAAAAGGAGTCGCACCGATTCGTAGTTTGCTAGATTATGGAGTGACCGTTGGGTTGGGTACTGACGGCCCAAGTAGCGGAAATACGCTAGATTTATTTACACAAATGCGAATGGTGGCTAATTTCCATAAAACGCATCTGAAGGACCGTAGCGCGTTCCCTGCAAAAGAAATCGTGGCTCTCGCGACAAGAGGCGGGGCAAAAGCGCTTGGACTCGACAAAGAAGTTGGCACGCTTGAAGCAGGCAAAAAAGCGGATGTGGTGCTTGTTGAAACGTCCTCTGTGAATATGTTCCCTGTGCATGATGCGTATGCGGCCTTGGTGTATTCGGCCAATGCCTCTAATGTCCAAGATGTATGGATTAATGGGGAAAGAGTTGTGGATAATAAGAAGTTAGTGAATGTATCTTTAGAAGGGTTGCAAAGAGCGTTGAAGCAAGAAATGATGATGTTTGAAGAGCGTGCGGTCGAACTAGCAAACCAATTGTCGTTCGAATAAAGAACTCAAGGATTACTTTAAAGAATCAGTTTTATATTGAAAGAGTAATAGTGGGGCACCGACTCGAGCCGGTGTCTCTCGCCTTTGAATCCTTAAAGCTGGAGTAGGAAATAAATTTCTTACTCCAGCTTATTCGTTTCAATGCTTTTCCCACTATTCTTTCAATAAACTGATTCTTTTTAGTAATCCTTGAACTTTGGTAAGTAAGATTATTAAAAGAACTAATGTTGTTCTACGCTCGCTAGAGAAGGAGAGACGATGAAATTATCATATATGATAATTACCATATTTGATAATCACGTATCATTTATGATACGTATCATAAATGATACAAAAGAAGATGTAACAAAAATGTTACGTCACATTTTTGTTACATCTCAAATTTAAACCAAATAACCAGCACCAAAGACTCTACTTCACAGTCCTTGGTGCTGGTTATTTGGTTGAGTTTATTCTGTATATTCAACATAACCTTTTTCTTGTAATTTAGCTGAAGCTTCACTAATTTTCACTGGTTCTGGTTTGGTCGCAGGAAATTGATTCGGATCGCGTCGATGTAACTCTTTCCAGTCCATAGTTTGGTAATCATATATTACGGTTTGAATGTATTCTCCATCTTCCTTCTCAACTTTAGAGGTTATTCCAGTTACATCCTTATAAAGCTCTTGACTTTTGTTCAGAAGTTGAACAAC
>CAUUUT010000048.1:0-5292 GCA_963548485.1 uncultured Streptococcus sp. | reverse complement strand
GGAGATTTTCTAGCTCATACACAGGTTCAGTTAGAGGGTGACAACAAGTGATTCATCTTAGTCGTTTTAAAAAAGTGAATGAAAATGCATTAATAGACTACCCTAACCAATTCGAAAAGGTTTTTGAAAATCTGGATACCAAAGAAGGTACTTTAATCTGTTGCTATCAATCTCAGGAAAATAACTTAACTTGGCTTGTTTATCGAAAAAATGACCATAAAATTCGGATTGAAGTGAGAGACGAAAAGAATGTTCAATATTCTTATTTAGATTTGGAAGATTGCTTTGTTGGTTCTGAAGTAACTTTTAAGGGCTTCTCTGATAATAGAATCATCGTTTCATTGACAGCAGGACAGGATGGTTCACAGGACTTTTGCCTTGAATTTTTGAATCATGAGCTAAGTGTAAGACATCAATTTCCACGGGATTTGGCGTATGTTTTTACGATTGACGAGGAAAGTTCGCTGCTGGTGAATTTTTACACGACAGAATTTTATAAAATATCGAATCATGATTTTCAAATAAAATATAGTCAACGATTTCCTGTATTTGAACAGGACGGGCTATCAAACGTATGGAAGATTAACAATTCTTATGGTGTATTCTCTACAACGGAAGAAAGATGGTTTGTGTTTCATTTGAAAACATTGGAACTCGTTGATGAAATGATGCTAGATAAGTGCCGAGGAGAATACTCTGGGGTAGACACACTGTTTCAGACAAGTAATCAATTGATTTTTAGACGCTATCGATATAATGAAGGAACAAAAGAAGTTGAATACATTAGTGTGGAAAAGAATGATTTAGCGAACATAATTGAACAATCAAGCTAAGGAAAGTTTAGGAGGGTTATCGATGGTTATATTGGAATTGTATCAAGGTGATTATAAAAAGGATTTAGTCGCGTTTGATTCTTTAGAAGAAGGGAGAGCTTTTGTGGCTCAAATCCCTGGATATATTCTAGAAAATGAAGATGGGTTTGAAGTGGAGTATGTGAATCCTAAACGCTTGCCGGATTATATGGAAATTGTCTTCAATGGAAATATTGTGCCTTTATCTAGATTTTCGTTTGACCCCGAAGAAAATGTCGAGATTATTTGGAAAGAAATTTCGAATCTATCCGTTAAAAACGATAAAGTGGTCGAAGGGGCTACTAAAGTCGATGCTTATGTAGTGAATAACGATGAAGTCAAAGCCTATATCGAAGCAAGAGAAGCAAACTTCCGCAAGGCAAAAGCTTTCTTAGAACGCATTGGGTATGAAGTCGATAGAAGCTATTTTGGAAGTGAAGACGGCGAGGCGATTCTCTACAGAAGGAAAGGCGCTAAAGATTGGCACTTCTTATGCCACTTAGATCCAATGTTTGTAGAGATTGAAGATGTAGAAGGGTTTGTGGAGAATATTGAAGAATCGGAAGAAGCGTCTAAATAGAAAGAAGGAAAAATAAAGATGAATCGAATAGTAGACGATCAGATAACGCTTATTCCTTATTATAGAAATGATGACATCTCCCTTCTTTGGTATCAAGATAGTGAGGTTTGCAAACAAGTAGATAATACTGATCAGATTTACGATCTAACAAAACTTCATAAAATGTATGATTACCTAACTTCACACGGTTCTTGCTATTATATCCAATATGAGGGAGTGTTAGTTGGAGATGTGACACTTCAAGATAATTCAGAGCTTTCTATAGTGATCAGCAAAGAGTATCAGAATTTACAGATCGGAAGACGATGTATTTCTGAAATGATACAGCTGGCCAAAGAGAAAAAAATGGTTAAGGTAACTGCACAAATTTATCCTTTTAATACTCAAAGTCAAAGAATGTTTTTGGCTTTGGGATTTCAGAAAGTAGATGAAGAGTGGTATGAATATAAGTTGATTTAGGGTAGTTGTAGATCATTTTATATATTTAAAGACTGATCCGTATTTTGTACATAAAATTGAAAATAAACTCATTAAAAACATATAAAGGAGTACGATTAGTGAAAGCATTAATTGTTTTAGATTGTCAAAAAGGAATGTTAGCTAGAGGGAATTTTGACCTGCTTAGAGAGAATATTTTGAAGTTACAAGAGATGTTTAAAGCGAGCGGGGACCTCATTATTCATACGCGTCATATTGACGAGAATGAGGAGAGTATTATTTATAATGGCGATGAGCGAGGGGCGCTTGATGAAGAGCTTTCTGCGGATGCGGATTTTATCGTTGAAAAAGACTCACCAAATATTTTCCAGAGCGAAGAGTTGAAGGCGATTCTTACGAACCATCCGGTAGATGAAGTGGTGATTACAGGACTGAACGCGGAATATTGTTGCTTATTTTCTGCTATTATCGCTTCAGACAGAGGCTATAAGGTGACTTATATTGAAGATGCAACGGGAAGCGTCAATGACGGCGACACTTATGAAATGCCAGGGCTAGACCTTGTTGACTTTGTTGGGTGCGTCTTGGATTGGTCGGGGCAAGTCGAGGTCCTATACTTCGATGAGTTCAAAGAGAGAGGGTAACATTAGAATTTGATGGAAGCAGGCAAAGTAAAATTTGTCTGCTTCTTTTTTATAGGAATATGCATTTTGCCATTGAAGCAGCCAAGAGAACGTGAGATAATGGGCTAAGACAGTCATTTTGATTGAAGGCATAAATGATTTTGTAACCGCAATCATATGCGAGTTGCGGCTTTGGAGGAACGATATGGATTATCAAGCAGTACGAAAAAAATATACGCTCTATACGAGAGTCGTGGGAATCTTGACAATGGTTCTCATTCTTTGCGTCACGTTCGCAGTAAGCGAGATTACGATGCGAACAGGGGGCATTCTTGTGATTGTTGCAGGGTTAGCCCTCGCCATCTATTTGACTAATAAATGGTATTTAAGCACTGTGGCGAAATTACTGCATATGGATTTGGATTTTACATCATGGGAACAATATATCGAGACGAATAAAGAAGCAAAAAGAGCAGTCCTCCGATTAGACGCGGCAACATCGGAAGTTTCCTTGGCATACATGATAGGTGACTTCGAGACGGCGATTCGAAAAGCCAAAGAAATCTTGAGTCAGGACGGACTTCCACTTCAATACCGAAACGTCTTGCAAAGCTATCTAATCCGTTCAGTCGTACTAAGCCAGCCGGAGTTGAGCCGAGAAGAGCTGGGGGACATGATTGGAGAACTGACGATAACAGATCCTACACTGGCCGAAAAAACGAAAAAGATGAGTGTCGCTCTCTATGGCTTAACCATCGCGCACGAAAGCAACGACTACTTCGAAACGTTAACGAACGAATTCAAGTACCCACAGCTAGAAATCATCTACTACAAGGCGTTGAATGCTGTAATTAAAGGCGATACGGCGCGTGCAAATGAGTTGCTTAGCCAGTTGGACGGGGAAGATGAGAGATTGAATGTCGTGAGGATGGGGAAACAGCTTTTAGAAAAAATTGTATAGATGATTCCAAGAAATAGTTAAAGGAGAAACCTATGAATGAGTTTAAATTAGTGTTAGATGAAAATTTTGGGACATATGTAACGATTCCAGAAGCAAGTAGAAAAGTATGGTTAGAGGTATCAGATGATTTAGAGATATCTGAATTTGCATCGAATCTTCCAAATAGTTATGAAAGCAAAATACATGAGTTACTAGCAAAATCAGAAGTTTGGTTTCATAAAGCAGAAGAGAAAGTTTTTCAAGAGTTTGGCGAAAAAATCTCTTTAGAATTACTTGGAATACATCTATTGTCAGAAGATGACGCACCCGATTTCATTTTTGGGCTAGTGTTTGGTTCGTCTAGAGAATCGGAACATGGAATTGGCTTAAAAATGTCATTAAATACAATGGATATTATTGATTATGGAGATGCAGAGGTTGCTTATTTTTAATTTCGTGTAGTCATCATCTATTAACATCTAAACCGGAGCCCTGTAAAGGGCTCCGGCCTTTTTATTTACCAACTGCTTTCTTGTAGTACAACTCTAACCCCAGAGCTGCAACTAGCAGCAATACACCGACTGGTAAGTAGAGGGTTGGGTAGACTGAGCTTGTGCCGTAGATGTCGAAGACTCCTTTGAGGAAGCTGCCGAAGATGAAGGTGAGGACACCCATCTTGTAGGCGGCTTGTGCATCTTCTGACTCCAAGAAAGTTTTCCCGGTCATTTTTGCTACGAGATTTGGCATCACTCCGAGCACGAGTGGAATCATAAACAGCAAGTACATGAATGGGGAGTAGACTTGGTGGCTGAAGAATTCATACACCGTTCCAACGACCAATGTCACCACCGTTGCGATTGTGTAGAATGTCAGTCCTGTTTGCTTTTTATAAGTAGACAATATCACTCACCTCTCTTTCTTCGATATTTCGACCGTTTGTTGTCGGTTTGTTAATGATTTGTCCGTTAAAGTACATGGTTGAAGATCCGCCACCGTCTAAGTTATAGGCGGTAGTAACGTTCAATTCTTTCATAAATTCAGCTAATTGTTTCAACGATAATCCTTGGCTTTCGCTTGTTCGTCCGTCTGACACCACGAATATATAAGTGCTGTCGTCTACGATTCCGATGGCTGTACGCGGATTGCTCGCCATGGCTTTCCCAACCTCGTCAGAGCTGTCTACGGCCACTTGTCCGTTTTCAATCAACGCTGGTCCAAATGACAAGACTTGCATGGCGCCGTTATCGACTAACTGTTGAGCTGTGATGTCGCCCTCTTTGATGATGCCAAAGCTTCCGTCTTTATAGATGACTAAGTCTTCTTGGTTAGCATTCTGACTTTCACTTCGTAAGAGTTGGCCGTTCCGAACCACATATCCAGCATCTCTAGCCCCGTAGTAGTCACCGTTAATCGCAAGGACCGCGTTCACGCTTTTAGCGGTTGTCGAAGTCTTCGCGGTGACGTTTCGACCGTACGTTTCGTCGGCCAAGGCGGTCTTAATCGACGCGTTTCCTTTGATTTTCACCGTTGCGACGTGGATTTGCGTGTTATTTCGCTCGTACGTGTCAATCGTGATGGATTTTGTATCGTCCTCGTAGGCAGTTGCCGTGCTCACGGTTGGCGTTGTAGAGGTGCCCGTGCTACTTGAGTTTCCTGACGTTCCCGTGCCGCTTGCACTCGTTCCTGTGGCTGTGTTCGTTGCCGCTGCCGTTTCGTTACTGAACTTTGCCAGGCTCTTTGAGATGAAGAGCGTATCGGCGATAACCATCCCTGAAGCCCCGATGAGGACTGCCGTATAAGCGGTTGTTAAGATTTTTCTAAGTGATTTTCCTTTTTTGTTATTTGACATAATGCACACCT
>CAUUUT010000047.1:0-5441 GCA_963548485.1 uncultured Streptococcus sp. | reverse complement strand
ACAACTTCCCTTGGCCAACAGTTACAGAGGAACAGAAACAATTTATTGCTAATACGGCGCAAGGGATACTCGATGCACGTGCATTATATCCAGATTGCTCTTTAGCAGATTTATATGATGAATTAACAATGCCAGTTGAATTACGTAAAGCTCATCAAGCGAATGACATTGCTGTTATGAAAGCCTATGGAATGATTAAGAAAGTAGATGGGAAAGATACTTTCTTAACTGAAAGTGAAACAGTAGCGAGACTATTTGAAATGTATCAAGAACTAACTGAAAAGAAATAACTTACACTCTAGCCAGTAGCATGTCTATTGGCTAGTTTTTTTGTAAAAAAAACAAAATGTAGCATATTTGCTACTGTAGCATATATGCTACATTTCAAAAATTAAAAACACAATTTTTGGTCGTGATGTCAACAGCTAAAAACGTTGATTCGACAATGTTTTTAAAGAGTGCGTCGAGTGAGTGTACACTCTATATACTAATTTATATATCCGAATGAAAGCTTGGTATGACGCGGAAAATGGGCCTAAAAAATCCGAACAAAAAATTCATTTTTTTAAGTAATTTTCGTTCTTTTCTGTTACAATGAAAAAGAACTAAAACTAAGGAGGCCTCTTATGACAGCTCAAACCACTTCATTAGAAAAGATTATCGTGCTCGACTTCGGTAGTCAGTACAATCAGTTGATTACGCGCCGTATTCGTGAATTCGGTGTGTTCAGCGAGTTGCTACACAACGATATTACAGCCGAAGAAATTAAGGCACATGGCAACGTAAAAGGGATTATTTTCTCAGGGGGACCACATAGCGTTTATGCAGAGGATGCTTTTACCGTGGATCCTGCGATTTTTGAATTGGGAATTCCAGTGCTTGGGATTTGCTACGGGATGCAACTGACAACGCATCTGTTCGGTGGGAAGGTAGAATCGTCTACAACGCGTGAATATGGTTCTGCGAAAGTCGATGTCTTTAACACGACTTCAGGCATTTTCAAAGGGTTAGCCAAAGAGGAAGAGGTACTCATGAGCCACGGCGACCGTATTACTGCGATTCCGGAAGGCTTCAGCGTGACGGCTTCGAATGCGCATACGCCATTTGCGGCTTTTGAAAGCCAAGAACGTCGCATTTACGGCGTGCAATTCCACCCAGAAGTGCGCCACAGTATTCACGGGAACGACATGCTTCGTAACTTCGTGTTCGATATTTGTGGAGCAACAGGCGACTGGTCGATGGACAGCTTTATTGAAATGGAAATTGCGAAAATTCGCGAAAAAGTGGGCGATAAGAAAGTCTTACTTGGATTATCTGGTGGGGTAGACTCTAGTGTGGTTGGGGTTCTCTTGCAAAAAGCAATCGGTGACCAACTTATCTGTATTTTTGTAGATCACGGCTTGCTTCGTAAAGGGGAAGGCGACCAAGTGATGGAGAGCCTTTCTGGTAAATTTGGCCTCAATATTATCCGCGTGAACGCTCAGGAACGTTTCCTATCGAAACTAAAAGGCGTGAGCGATCCAGAACAAAAACGAAAAATCATCGGAAATGAGTTCGTGTACGTATTCGACGATGAAGCGGCAAAACTCACGGACGTGGATTTCCTTGCGCAAGGAACGCTCTACACAGACATCATCGAATCCGGAACGAAAACAGCGCAAACCATCAAGTCTCACCATAACGTAGGGGGACTTCCAGAGGACATGCAATTCGAATTGATTGAACCTTTGAACACACTCTTCAAAGACGAAGTGCGCGCTCTAGGAACAGCGCTTGGCATGCCAGACTCAATCGTATGGCGCCAACCATTCCCAGGACCAGGACTTGGAATCCGCGTGCTTGGGGAAGTGACTGAAGAAAAACTTGAAATCGTCCGCGAATCAGACGCCATCTTACGCGAAGAAATCGCCAAAAACGGCCTCGAACGCGACGTATGGCAATACTTCACGGTGCTTCCAGGCATCCGCAGCGTTGGGGTAATGGGAGACGGCAGAACGTACGACTACACGATTGGAATCCGTGCCGTAACCAGTATCGACGGTATGACGAGTGACTTCGCTCGCATCCCGTGGGAAGTGCTACAAACCATCAGCGCCCGCATCGTCAACGAAGTAGCCCACGTCAACCGCGTCGTCTACGACATCACGAGCAAACCGCCGGCAACGATAGAATGGGAGTAGAAAAATCAAATACTGAAAGCTTTCCATCTATTCGTTGGGAGGCTTTTGTGGAAAATAGATAATGGTAAATCGTGAATTTGTGGGAGATAAAAAGTATGGATGTTATATACAGGAAGCAACGATTAGCACTTACACGATTTTGGGGCGATAATAGATTGTGTCTAAGGGCTACAAAACCGGAGCAAATAGAAATGCCTAAAATGCAATTTGTTGGTGGGCATCCCAATGAATGGTACATATTTATTGATGATCTTACAGATGAAGAAAAAAGTGAGATTACAGATATTTATGGCAACTCTATTAAAATACAGGACTTTGATATATAAATCCCAGTTTTGGAACCTTCTGCAGAATGAAAAATTTGAAGTTGCGGAGATGAATGAAATGAATCGTATCTTTAAATATCTAATCGCAAGTATAATTATGGGAGTTACCGTATTCTATGCCGTTTATTATACAAAAGGTGAATATAACTATATGGCATTTCCGATAGCTTTCATTCTTAACGGAACAATTTATTTCAGTAGGAAGAAAACTTAGTTTAGTAAGCTAACTTTTAAAAATAACTGAAAAAGGCTCTGGAATTTTTAGTTCTGGAGCCTTTATTATTGGGATTGAGAGACTGTATTTGAAGGGAGTAGTCAGCATGGATGAAAAGATTGAAATTAAGAAGCAAGATTTCTATGAGATGCTGTAAATATATAAATTAGAATTGTAGAGGTTAGATATGAATAAAAAATTCGAGCAAATGAGTTTAAAAGAGCTTTGGCAACTGTTTCCGATATTTTTAGTCAAACATAATAAAGAGTGGACAAAATGGTATGAAGAAGAAAGAAAATCAATATTATCAGCATTGCCGAGTAAAAGCACAAAAAGAATATCTCATATCGGAAGCACGGCTATATCAGAAATATGGGCGAAAAATATTGTGGATATATTAGTTGAAGTAAACGACAAGGCGGATTTAGATATTGTTAAAAATATTCTAATAAACAAGGGTTGGCTATGTATGAATACGACTGAAGCCCGCATTACATTAAACAAAGGCTACACAGAACAAGGATTTGCAGAAAGAGTATTCCATCTTCATATTAGAATTGTCGGAGATAATGATGAACTGTATTTTAGAGATTATTTGAATGAGCATAAGGAAATAGGCAAAGAATATGAAGTCTTAAAACTATCGCTTTGGAAAAAATTTGAACATGACAGAGATGGATATACTGAGGCAAAAACAGATTTTATAAGAAAATATACAAATTTAGCAAAAAGTTTATATGGGAAAAGATACTAACCAATTTTCTTCATTTGCAAGAAGAGATTAGGATAGTTAGATAAATTTTGATAAAGAAATAATGGCAAAGGCTCTGGAATTTTAGTTCTGGAGCCTTTATTATTGGGATTGAGAGACTGCATTTGAAGGGAGTAGTCGGCATGGATGAAAAGATTGAAATTAAGAAGCAAGATTTCTATGAGATGATGTATTTAATGGAGAAAATTCTTTATATCGCAGAACGCTCAGGAGCCAGAGAGGATAGCGACAACAACGCGTATTCTTTAGCCATCACCTTTGGAAAAGAGAACGTTGTGCAGGAGCTGCTATCGCTTCGAAGAAAAATGGTTGATTATTTAGATGAGCAGGGCGAAGCGGGGTTAGAAAAAATTCTCGAACCAATTGATGACATTACAATTCCCTATGGACTAACACCCGAAGTCTTACGAAAAGAACTTGAACCGTACTTGCCGAAGAGGGTTGAGGGGTAGAATAAATATAATAGAACACCGTAATTGGATACGCTTCTTACTATCGGTCTCGTATGGACTATCTTTAAGATTTTTCAGTATGAATCCGCAAAATAAAGAATAGGCAAAAGGTCAGTCGTAACAACGGCTGGCTTTTTCTTTAGAAAAGGGTGTATAAACTAGTTCAAAGTGGTATACTTCAGTGTGAAGGGTTTATTTATTAAGTGTATAAATTTATATCAATTTGAGGGGGATTACTTTGGAATTTGGAAAGTTGAAAGAAGTAGATGTGAGAGAATTATGGAAACATGAGCAATATAATTTCTCTGAATGGTTAGCAAAAGAAGAAAACATAGAAATGCTTGGGGATGAGGTTGGAGTAACTTTTGCTGAAATTAGAAAAGAAGTTTTTGTTGGTGCATACAGATGTGATCTAGTTGCACAGGATGAAACTAGTGGAGCAAAGATTATTATTGAGAATCAGTTAGAAGCGACAAATCACGATCATTTAGGGAAAATTATTACCTATGCTTCAGGTTTAGAGGCAACGATTGTTATTTGGATTGTTAAGGAAGCTCGCGAAGAACATCGCAGTGCAATCGAGTGGTTAAACAGTAAAACAACAGAAGATGTATCATTTTTCCTAATTGAAATCCATGCTTATAAAATTGGAAATTCATTGCCTGCGCCAAAATTTGAAGTTGTTGAAAAACCTAACGATTTTGTCAAAACAACAAAAGGAAATTCAAGAAGTGGAGAACTAACATTTGTAGAATCTGAACGCTTGAACTTCTGGACACAGTTTAATGAGGTTATTAAAGAAAGAGATAAAACTATTAACATATGTAAAGCTACAACAAATCATTGGTATAATGTTAGCTTAGGAAGTTCTAAAGCTAAGTTATCAATAACTCTAAACACAAAAGAAAAAGCAGTAGGGATTGAAGTTTATATTCAGAATGATAAAACTTTATTTGATCAATTATTTGTTTTGCGAGAACAAATAGAAAACGAGACAGGGTTAACATTCGATTGGCAAAGATTAGACGGTAAAAAAGCCTCAAGAATTCGTTATCTAATGGATGGTTTGGATTTTGAAAACCAAGAAAATTATCCAGAATTAATGAATGAAGTACTTGATGAAGTTATAAAAATGAGAAAAGTATTTAAGAAGTACATTAAATAGAATAATATCGATTAGATAGGCAACTTAAATTTTGCCACAGTCTCCTTAATATTTTATACTATCGTTGTATAAGATATTAAGGAGGCTTTTTATGTTTTTATCGGAAGAGTTATTACAAGAAATTCATGAGCGTGCACCGCGTTACGACAAAGAGAATGCGTGGCCTGCGGAAGACTATGCAGCGTTAAAAGAGGCGGGATACTTGAAGGCGTTCGTGCCAAAAGAGTACGGCGGATTCGGCTTGTCGCTGAAAGAAATCGCGCAAGAACAAACGCGTCTAGCGATGGCGGCTCCAGGGACTGCGCTTGGGGTGAACATGCACCAAATTATTG